>JAADIV010000130.1:1285-5821 GCA_013151175.1 Deltaproteobacteria bacterium
GAAATCGACCTTCCCGTTGACTGGCCGGGTGGTTCTGGGAAAATCAGGGTACTTTTCCGGGATGATAGCAAAGTCTGGAATTATTTCACCACAAAAATTATATCAAAATCAAAAAATACTTTAAAAATAGCCTTTCCGGCAGAACTTTTCCGAATGCAGCGCCGAGCCTATTTCAGGGTACATATGCCAAGCAAATGCCGGGCTTCCATGATTAGTCGAGGCGAAAAATTTACCGACCTGGAAGTAGATAACCTTAGCCTTGGCGGTATGTTGGTTTATATGCCGCATGACCAACACACTGAGAGTTTCGGCGACGCGGAACCATTGACCGATATCACCATTATATTACCCACCGGGGAAGCTGATGAGATGGAGGTTTTGAATATTTCGGTGTCTAAAGGTCTCATCGTCCGCGTCCTGGAGATGGAGAACGACCGCAAAGCCTTTGGCGTTCAGTTTAACTTACAGAAAACGGAGGAAAAGGCACTTATGCAATTCGTGCGGCGCAGCGAATTGGCAAACATCCGTAAAGGGGTTTAGGTTAGGCCCCGGTAATTCGCCAATACATATTTCTCTTTCTCGGGCCATCAAACTCACAAAAAAATATGCGCTGCCATGTCCCCAGTTTAAGAGCGCCACTCTCCATGAAAACTATTTCCGAGGCGCCGATTATGGAAGACATGAGATGAGCGGGAGAATTACCCTCCAAATGTTTATAAGGGAATTGACTGGGAACGATGCGCTGCATGACTGCGGCGATGTCCTGCTGCACTGCCGGGTCAATGCCCTCGTTGATGGTCAGGGCGGCGGTGGTATGCGGGCTGTACAGATAGCAAATACCGGCCTCACAACCGGTCTTGTTTAAGGCCTGATTGATCTGGGTCGTAATGTCGATGAGTTCAATTTTGTCAGAGGTATTTATGGAAATTATTCCTTTATGCATATCCTGGTCTCCCCTTGTTATCAAGTAGCAGAAAAAACGCTATTGCAGGTACTATAGAAAAATTATACTAATGCGGGCCTAGTGTCAAATATTTATGCGGGGATTTCATGCTTGCGCAAATTTTAAAAAATTTGGTTTGGTTCGGACATAGTGGCTTTTGCCTGGAGGCCGGGGGGAAAACCGTCTATTTTGATCCATTCAGGTTATCCGGGGAATTAAAAGCGGCAGATATTATTCTGGTAAGTCACGAACATTATGACCACTGCTCACCCGAAGATATTGCCAAGCTGTTAAAACCTGGAACGATTCTCATTACCGAACCAATGGCGGCTGCCAAGCTGCAAGACGGGCTTGAGACACGGATCATGCGGCCCGGTGAGCATATACAGGTTGGCGATATAATGGTAGAGGCGGTTCCAGCCTATAACATCAACAAAAGATTTCATCCCCGGGGGAACAATTGGCTAGGCTTTGTGATTGATATTGCGGGGGTAAAGATTTATCACGCCGGCGACACCGATTATATTCCTGAGATGCAGGGAATTGATACCGATATTGCCCTGTTGCCGGTATCAGGCATCTATGTTATGACACCACGGGAAGCAGCACAGGCGGCCATAGATATTAAACCGCAGGTAGCAATTCCCATGCATTATGGCTCTTTAGTCGGTGATCCCGCTGCCGGCCATGAGTTTAAGCAGGAGCTAGCGGGCCGGGTAAGGGTCGAATTAACCAATAGCGAGATTGTAGATTGAAATACTATCCTGTCTTTCTGCGGATTAAAGCCCGTCTATGCTTGGTAGTAGGCGGCGGCCGCGTTGCCGAACGTAAAGTCAAGGGGCTTCTGGAGTGCGGTGCCAAAGTGGTGGTGGTAAGTCCTGAATTGACAGCCTGCCTGCGGGAATTGTATGATGAAAGGGTAATTTCTTGGCAGGCGCGTGTTTATCACCGTGATGATATTACCGGCGCCATATTGGCTATTGCCGCCACCGATGATCCGGGGGTGCAGGATATGGTAGCGGCGGATGCAGAGCGGCATAATATCATGCTGAATGTGGTCGATGTGCCGGCTAAATGTAATTTCATTCTGCCGGCGTTGGTCAAACGTGGAGACCTGGCAATTGCCATTTCTACCTCCGGCAACAGCCCGGCCCTGGCCAAGAAGCTCAGACATGAGCTAGCAGCGCAAATTGGCCGGGAATATGAAATTTTAAACAACCTGATGGGCATTTTACGGCCTGAAGTAATGGCAAGGGGGTTACCCCAGAACGACAACGAACAGCTATTTGGCCGCTTGCTTACCGATGACATGCTGATCTGGCTCAGAGATAACAACTGGCCGCAGATTAAGGCTCATTTTGAAAGTATTATCGGCGTGTTACCTGAAGCATTGCAGAATAGCCTGCGGGACGTAATTGCCGCATAAAGATGCGCAGTGTAATTTTTCAAAACATATTGTAGCCATTCCCGATACATTCGGGCAAGGGAGAGTCCCATGACATTATTGTTTCATTTGACGTTTTTTGTCTATATTTTGGCCACCGTTTTCTATTTGGTTTACTTCGCCAATCAAAAAGAAGCCGTCAGGACAGTGGCCCGCACCGTTCTAATCGGGGCAGGGCTCCTGCACACCGCCAATTTCGTGGCCCTGTACATAGTGATGCGGCATACCCCGATTACAAATATGCATGAGGCGGTGTCATTTTTTGCCTGGTCTATCACCTGGGGTTTTCTAGCCTTCCGTTGGCGCTACCGGGTAAAGAATTTTGGCACCTTTGTCAGCGTTCTGGTTACTATTCTGATGGCTATTGCCGCTGCCTCCTCGCAGGAAATAGCTCCGCTACCCCCGGCTCTGCGCAGTAATTGGCTTCCCATCCATGCCTCGATCGCTATTATCGCCGATGCCTTTCTGGCCATGGGCTTTTGTGGCGGTATCATGTACCTGCTGCAGGAAAATGAAATAAAGGCAAAACACTTTGGTATTTTTTATGAGCGGCTGCCATCGCTGGAGGCCCTCGACAATTTGAATCATCATTGTCTCACTGTCGGTTTTCCTCTTTTAACTGTGGGAATTATTACCGGCTCCATCTGGGCCAAACAGGCCTGGGGAACTTATTGGCAATGGGATCCCAAAGAAACATGGTCTCTCATTACCTGGTTTATTTACGCGGCCCTGCTCCACCTTAGATTCACCCTGGGCTGGCGGCGGAGAAGAGCCGCGATTATCTCTATAATCGGCTTTGGCGCTGCCCTTTTTACCCTCTGGGGGGTATCATATTTACTCGGAGGGGTTCATTCGTATGCAGGCTGACCAGTTGATGATAGTCGGGGTGAATCATAAAGTCGCCCCGGTTGAGATTCGTGAAAAACTTGCCCATAAGGGTAGTTGTGAAGAGCCGGTAGTGGCAATTCAACAGCTTCCCGGCTGTCAGGAGTGCTGTTTCCTGGGTACCTGTAACCGAGTGGAGGTGATTTGCGCTACTGACGGCTCCGCTGAATTTGCCAGGGTGGTACGCCAATTTTTATTCTCCCGCAGCGCCCTTTCCGATGAAGATGCCCAAAAATACAGCTACACCTACGTTGGCAACGAGGCAATTCTCCATTTATTTTCGGTGGCGGCAAGTCTTGATTCCATGATTGTCGGGGAACCGCAAATCCTTGGCCAGTTAAAAAAGGCCTATCGTAATGCCGTTGAAAACAAGACCGTGGGGGCAATCCTTAACAGGCTAGTAAACAAGTCCTTTTCCGTTGCCAAACGGGTACGAACGGAAACAAATATCGGCGGTAACGCGGTCTCCATAAGTTTTGCGGCGGTACAGCTTGCCAAGAAAATCTTTGGCAACCTGGAACACAAAAGGGTCATGATTCTGGGGGCTGGCGAAATGGCCGAGTTAGCGGCGGAACATCTGCTGAAACAGGGCATTGCCGAGGTGGTTGTCGCCAATCGTACCCTGGCCAAAGCCGTTGATCTGGCGCATCGTTTTAATGGCCGGGCTGTGTCGCTTAAAGAGTTTGTGCCCCAGTTGGAAAATATTGATATCCTCATCAGTTCAACGGGGGCCACTGAACTGATACTCCTTAAGGAGCAGGTGAAACCTATTATGCGGCAGCGCATGAACAGCCCGTTGTTCTTAATAGATATTGCCGTACCCCGTGATCTTGATCCTGATCTTAACGACATTGACAATGTTTACCTCTATGATATCGATAACTTAACCGACGTAGTTGAGGTAAATAAATCAGAACGTCAGAAGGAAGCTGACAGCGCTAGCCGGATCGTTGAAGAAGAAACCATTAATTTTGGCCACTGGTTGGAAGGGTTGGCGGTTAAACCCACAATCGTTGCCCTGCGGGAGAAGGTTGAGGCCGTTAAGCAGGCCGAGCTTGATAAGACATTGGCCAATTTGGCAGATTTAAGCCCCAAACAAATTCATGCCGTTGAGGTTATGGCTGCGTCCATTTGCAATAAAATTATCCATAATCCCACCATATATCTGAAATCCGGCACCAGGCAAAATGCTCAACAGGATAGAATCAATCTGGTTCGCGAGATGTTTGATTTATCGTAACCACTCACCCCAGAAGTTGCTCCG
>JAADIV010000146.1 GCA_013151175.1 Deltaproteobacteria bacterium
AGGCTGAATTTCAGGGATATTGTGATTTTTTTCTCTCTCATAAAGAATATATGTTGCTAAAGACATTTGCCGCCGCGGCAGCCAGGATCTACCCCCATAAACCTGTTTTTGTCTATTACCACGTTTTTGCTCTGTCAGAGGGGGGTGAGAAGCCGCTTAGTGAAAATTCTGTTTTCCGGCTTGAGGAGGCCGAAGATCTGGCCGCGGAGCAGGACGACTTCAGCCTGTTGGAGCTTATTGATGAGCTTAAGGAAGATTATTATGATGAATTTTATGATGGCAAGATGCCTTTCTCCAGGGCTATCATGGAACATATTCCGGCCGGTCTTGACGTTAATGAATTTTTAGAGAAAGTTGCCGCTGACTTAGACGACAGGTATTCCGATATTGATGTGGAAAATAAAGGGGTTCCCTGTGAGCCGGGTCAATCTTTTATGGATATTGATATTGCTGATGTTGAAGCGTGTAAACCTGATGAAAAGGCCAGGAAGGCCAATAAAAAACAGTTGGATTTATTCAAATGAAGATACCATTTCAGATCTTAAGGTTGACGGATGATGCCGATGAAGAGGCAGTCAAGAAGGCTTATCTTGCCGGGGTTCAGAGGTATTCCCCTGATCAATCTCCCAGGGAATTTCAGCGCATAAGAGCGGCCTATGAGACGATTAAAACTCAAAGAGACCGTTTATCTTTCCAGCTCTTCGCATGTTCGTTGCCGGATACAGATGATCTTTGTGACATTCTGGCTGTTGCGGCGGCAGAAGATAAAAGCGGCTCAGGGCCCGCTGCCGGGGTTATTCAGAAAACCTTAAAGGAAAATATGAAAAGGCTGAAACTGCCACTGGAGAAAAAAGATGGATGAGGCCCGTAAGGATGAATTGATCTCCCGTTTTCGGGATTTTCTGGAAGCAGATTATGATCATAATTCATCTCCCGCTGAGTCCATTGATTTATTCCGCCTTTTTGCGGAGCTTACCGCTCTGAAAAAAGAGGTTCAGATCGAGTCTCGACAGCTTAAGACGGCCCTGGAGGGCTTTCAGGATGTTTTTGCGCTGCTGGAGAGAACCAACCAGCAGCTCAGTGAAGATTTAGGGCTTGAGCGCCGGCGCGCTGCTGAGATGCTGAATGCCGGGCGTAAACCTGTGCTGTTGGACTTGTTGGATATTCATGACCGCCTTGCTGCCGGTCTCAACGCCCTGCGTAATTTAGGGCCGGCATCGTTTTTGTTTAAATGGTGCGGAAAGGAGCAGGCGGCCCTTGCCGCGGTCAGGCAGGGCCAGGAGATGACCCTGCGCCGGGTGCTGGATATTCTGGCGGGTTATGAGGTTCGGCCGATGGCGGTTATGGGCTGTCCCTTTGACCCCAAGACCATGCGGGCCGTGGGTCGTTTATGGGATAAAGACCGGCAGCCGGGTACAGTAGTTGAGGAAATAAAAAATGGTTTCTGGCTGGGTGAGACAGTATTGCGGCTGGCTGAAGTGAAAATTAATCGAGAATCGGGAGATGATGATGGCTGAAACAATAATCGGTATTGATCTGGGGACTACCAATTCTGAGGTGGCAATATATAAAGACGGCAGGGTAATGGTGCTTGAGGATAATAATTCCCGCATCATTCCATCCTATGTCGGTTTAGATGATAATGGGGAAATTATTGTCGGTGAGGAGGCCAAAAATCAATATCAGGTCTATCCGGAAAGGACGATTAAATCCATTAAACGTAAAATGGGCCGGGATGAGAAGATCGTCATGGGGACAGAGCAGTATCTGCCCCAGGAACTCTCGGCCATTATTTTAAGAAAGCTGAAGCTTATAGCGGAGAAGCATCTAAACTGCCGGATTAATAAAGCGGTGATCACGGTACCGGCCTATTTTTCTGATGCTCAGCGGCAGGCCACGAGAGAGGCGGGAGAAATCGCCGGGCTTGAAGTGGTTAAAATTATTAACGAACCAACGGCAGCGGCGTTGTCATATAAAACTGAAAGCCGGCCTAACCAGCGGATATTGATTTATGATTTAGGGGGCGGTACCTTCGATGTCTCGGTAGTTCAGATTGAGGGCGGTGTGGTTGAGGTTATTGCCAGTCACGGCAATAATCATCTCGGTGGTGATGATTTTGATCAAAAAATCGTGTCCGCTGTTATTGAGCATCTTAAGGTCGAGCATAATTATAACGATACCCTATCCAGCCAGGCCATGGCCCGTATTGAGCAGGCGGCGGAGAATGCCAAAAAGGCTTTATCCGATAACCCTTTTGCCCTGATCGCCGAAGAGTATCTTTGTGAGATCCAGGGGGTGCCGGTGAATTTGAATATGGATGTGGCGCGTGAAGACTATGAAGAAATGATCCGTCCCTATATTGACGAGACTCTGGAGGCGGTGCATACGGCATTAAAGAGCGCTGATCTCGCCGCCTCTCATATTAATGAGGTACTGTTGGTGGGCGGTTCTACCAGAACCCCTCTGGTCGCAAGAAGATTAGAGGAAAAGTTCGGTTTCGCCCCGCGTTGTGATATGGATCCTGATCTATGCGTTGCCATGGGAGCCGCCATGCAGGCCGCCATGATTAAGGGGGAGGATGTTCATGCTGCCCTGGTTGATATTACCCCTTATACCTTTGGCACTAGAGCTTATCATGAAGATGAAAACGGCCCGCTGCCTTATTATTTTGTTCCCATCATCAAAAAAAATACGCCTATTCCTGTCCGCAAGAGTGATGTGTTTTACACTATGTATGATAATCAACAGAAAGTTGAGATTGGGATTTATCAAGGTGAAAATGAGGATGTCCGGGAAAATGTAAAGATAGGTGAGTTCATGATTAAGGGGCTGAGCCGGGCACCGGCCAATAATGAGCTCATAACAACCTTTGAACTGGATAAAGATGGTATTCTCCATGTAACCTCAAAGGAAAAAAAGACCGGGCTGCAGAAGATGATTACGATTGATAATGCCATGTCCAAGTTTGAAGAAGAGGAGTTGAATACGGCCAGGGAGAGAATCTCAAATCTCTTCACGGGGGATGAATCCGGGGCGGAGGGCAACCAGCAGGTATCCGCGAAGGTTGAATCAGTCAAGGCCATGGCGGTTGTTGAAAAGGCTGAGAGTCTCTTTGAGCTGGCGGAGTCTGATGATTGTGAAGAGATGATTAACCTTATTGAGGCCATAAAAGAGGCCGATATTGCTGGTGACAAGGCGGCGTTATCAACAGCGGTGGATGAATTATCCGAGATCATTTTCTTTTTGGAAAGCTGAAAGATATGGAACGTTGCCCCGTGTGTCGAGCCCGTTTGAGGGAAAAAAGTGAGTTGTGCAGGCGTTGCAGCTCGGATATATCACTTCTTTACGAGATTGAGGAGCAGGCCGGAAACCTGATGGCTGCGGCAGTACGGGCCTGGGCCGCTGGTGAATTAAAGACCGCCGTAAATCTTGCCCGTCGCAGCTTAGATTTGAAGGATGACGCGGAGGCAAGAGTTATGTTTCGTTTTCTATGTAAGAGGTTAAAACCTGTAACTATTCAGCGAGATGTCTAAAAGTAACAATAACCACCGGGGTGTAAATTGTATGGGCGACCAAGTATAGATACTCGATACTACCAGATGATCTTGCCCTTCGAGTTAAGGAGCTTGTACTGTAGCCATGTGGCAGCAGTTCGCCGGGAGGCCCCTCATTCCCCGTCTTCTTTGAGGAGAAAATCACAAAGATTAAGCCGTTTGATACCCTCATAATCGTTTCCCCACATAGTATCCATGCTTAGCACATATTTGGGATAATTGTCCTTTATAGTCTGAAGAGGAGTAAATTCACGTTCAATAGTCTTTTTAGAGGCCAGGAGATAAGCCACCTGAATATAAATTTTTTCATTCTCCCTTATAGCTATAAAGTCTATCTCGCAATTGGGCAGTTTCCCAACCGAGACCTGATATCCACGCCTTTTCAACTCCAGAAAAACAATATTTTCCAGCATGCCGGAAATATCGGCTTCCCGATAACCCAGAAGAGCATGGCGCAGGCCAATGTCGCCGAGAAAATATTTTTCATGAAGTTCAAGAAGACGTTTACCCTTGATATCGTACCTGGGAACTTTGTACAGGGCAAAAGTGGAACAGATATAAGCAAGATAGTTCTGCACCGTTTCAACACCAACGGCCATTCTTTGATTTTTCAGAAAGTCAGACAGCTTTTTGGCGGAAAAAATATTGCCGACATTATCAAAGGCATATCTGGTTATCCCCTCTAACAGAGTAATGTTTCTTACCTTATGACGTTTTACCACGTCTTTAAGGAGAATTGTATTATAGAGCGAGCTTATATACTGGTAGGCAACTTCCTGGTCAAGGTTGAAATGGGTCAAGGCCGGAAAACCGCCAAATTTCAGATAATCAGAAAATTTGCCGGCATATTCCCCTGCTGGTTTGCCGGTAAATTGAATAAATTCACTAAAACTCAATGAGTAAACAGGGAACTCAATATAGCGGCCGGATAACAGGGTTGCGAGGTC
>JAADIV010000040.1 GCA_013151175.1 Deltaproteobacteria bacterium
CTTAGCGGCTGGGCCATCATAAAAAATTGCACCCCTTCCCTTTCCGCTTCATCAATGTCCCGCTGATGGGCGTTCATCTCTACCTTGGCCCGCTGATAGACCACCGTTACTTCTTCAGCCCCGTCCCTCATAGCGCAACGGGCCGTCTCCACCGCAAGTTGGCTGCCTCCGATGACCAGCGTTCTTGTACCCGCGGCCCCTCGTTTCCCGGCCCGCAAGTCCTGCAAAAAATCAAGGGCATCCTGGGTATATTCAGCACCTGGCAGATCATTTTTTTTCTGCCCGGCTATACCGATGGCCGCGAATATGGCGTCAAATCCCTGTTCACGCAGATCCTGGAGACTGAAATCCCTGCCCCAGCGTTTGCCTGTTCGCACCTGAAACCCCAGACCGCCAATCGTTTCAAGCTCTCTATCAATTTCAACATCCGGGAGTTTGAAAGAAGGAATAGCATATCTGGGCATACCGCCAAGCCTCTCTCTGGCTTCAAAAATCGTCACTTCATGTCCAAATTGCCGCAGATAAGAAGCACAGGACAAGCCGGCCGGGCCGCCGCCGATTACCGCCGCCCGATAGCCGGTGGCAGGGCCAGGTTGCAGGGGCGGAGCACTTTGCCGCCCGTATTCCACCACGAAACGCTTCAGATGATTAATAGCTACCGGCTCATCGATCAACACCCGGCGGCAGCGGCTTTCACAAAAACGCGGGCAGACCCGGCAGACAATGCCGGGTAATGGATTCTGTTCACGAATCAGGGCCAGGGCGGCACCATATTCTCCTTTGGCGATATAATTCACATACCCCTGAACATTGATGCCCCCGGGACAAGTCAGGTTACAGGGGGCCTTGCAATCGCCATAATGAAAAGAAAGCAGATATTCCAGGCGTTGCCGCCGATGTTTATCAATGGCCGGGGTAGTGGTACGCACCACCATATCAGCAGCAACCTGGGTTCGACAGGCCTCTGCCATCTCCCCGTTCACCTCCACCATGCAGATGAGACATGGTTCAGAAGTATCTTTACGACCAGGCAGATGGCAGAAACCGGGAATATTCACCCCGATAACAGCGGCAGCCTCCCTGATCGTGGTTCCGGCAGCAACGCTTATCCTTTCATTATTGATGGTTAAAGAAATACTGTCCCGCTCTTGCTTCTTCATAAAATACACTTTCCCCCGGCTCCTAAATTTATATGAAAGTCACCTGCCAAGGATATTGGCCTTGCCACGACTTTCATGTTTCGTTGTGCCCGGATGATCGGGCATAGCTGTTACTTAAGGCCCTGGCGCATTTATCATGAACCAACGCTGAGATGGCCTTTCTGGAAAAATCCCTTGTTTTCATCATTTCCCGGGAGGCATTAATCAGGCCGGTGCGAATTTTACGACCTCGGGCCGCCTCTATCATCAGAGCCAACTGGCGGCGTAATTCACCCTGCTCCTCGCCCTCTGCCTGCCCCAAGGGGCCAAGAGCGCTGATTTTTGCGGTAAAAGCGGTGATAGTCTTGACAAAATTCGGCCCTTCAGCAGCCGAGGCCCAGTCGATGAGGAATCGTTCCCGGCTGATTTTCAGGCGTTCCAGCATTTCATAAATCAGAGAGGCGGAGACCAGGGCATGATAATTGCCATCCTGATAGTGACATTCGCCGGGATGACGGCCGCCGACAAAAATACCGTCAGCGCCGGCGGCCAGCCCTTCTAAGGGAAATGAGGGATCGAGTCTGCCGGTGCACATGATGCGGATGACTCGCAGGTTAGGCGGATATTGGTAGCGGCCGACCCCGGCTGAATCAGCAGCGGTATAGCAGCACCAATTACATAAAAAACCCAAGATATGGGGACTGTACTCAGTCGTCATTATTCTGCTCCTTGCGGGTTAAAGGTGTGAATCTGGGCCATTATGCCGTCATAGGTGAAGCGGCCCATATCGATAGCGAGGGCCGGACAGCGAGCGGCGCAAACCCCGCAGCCCTTGCACGAGGCAGTAATTGTTTCAGCCTTTCGTCTCTTACCGACCTTGTAAATTCGAATAGCCTTATAAGGACAAAACATTTCGCAGGCCCCACAGCCAATGCATTTTTCCGCATCGACACTTGACACAATCGGTTCAGGGGTGATCCGGCCATGGGCCAGGGGCTGACAGGCCCGGCCTCCGGCCGCTTGGGCCTGAGCAATGGTTTCATCAATGGATTTCGGCGAGTGGGCCAGTCCGCAGACATAAACCCCGTCCACCGCCAGATCTACCGGACGGAGTTTGACATGGGCCTCCAGAAAGAACTTATCAGCGGTAACCGGCACCTTAAGAAGCTTAGCCAGTTGGGTGGGATCATCAGCCTCAATACCGGTAGAGAGTACAAGAAGGTCAGCACGCCGCTCCACCTCATCACCAAGAATTGGATCAAAGGCCTTCACCAGCGGCTTACTCCCGCCGCTCCGACCGGAAATAACCACTATCGGCGGCCGCTCCGGAGTGTAGCGGGTGAAGATGACACCATGTTCTCGTGCCTGGCGATAGTCATCCTCCATAAAGCCGTAAGTTCGCATATCCCGGTACAGGACGGTGATCTGGACTTCCGGGTTCAGCCTTTTGATCCTTAAGGCATTCTTCACCGCCTGACCGCAGCACACACGACTGCAATAAGAAAGATCATCGCCACGGGAACCAACACATTGAATCATAACAACCTGGCGGCAATTAGCCGGCAGAGCTTTTTTACCGGCCAGCCGTTTTTCCAACTCAATCTGAGTCAGCACCCGTTTCGATTCCCCGTAACCGAATTTCCGGGGGACGTAAGGTTTACCGCCGGTAGCCAGGATTACGACTCCATGATTAATAACCGTATTCCCCTGCGACCCGATAGCGGCGTCGCTGGCAGATAGAGCAATAGTGGAGGTAAAATTACCGACATAGCCGGAAATATTGGCAAGTTCCACCCCGGTGAACACAGTAATTTTCGGATGATTCTGCACCCTGTCTATCAATGCCCTGACCGCCTGGCGGGGATCTTTGCCGTGCCGATCCATGGTAAGGAGAAGTGTCCGGCCCCCCAGATTTTTCGCCCTCTCAATTAAGGTACATTCAAAACCCTGGTCAGCGATAGTGAGGGCGGCGGTCAGGCCGGCCAAGCCGCCCCCCACCACCAGGGCAGAGGGGGTAACCGGCAGTTCCTGCTCCTCCAAAGGCGTGAGCAGGCAGGCCTTGGCCACCGCCATACGTACCAGATCCCCGGCCTTTACCGTTGCCGCCTCCTTCTCGTGCATGTGAACCCAGGAGCATTGATCCCGGATATTGGCCATTTCAAAGAGGGCGCGGTTCAGACCCGCTTCACGCATGGTTGCTTGAAATAACGGCTCATGAGTCCTGGGGCTGCAGGCCGCGACCACCAGCCTGTTCAATTTATGTTCCTTAATAATTTTGATGAGCTGTCCCTGAGTGTCCTGGGAACAGGAATAGAGATTATCGGCGGCATATACCACGCCCGGCAAGGTTTTGGCGTAATCACGAACCTCAGGCACATTGACCACGCCGCCGATATTGATACCGCAATGGCAGACAAAAACCCCGACCCTGGGCGCTTCAGCGGCGACATCCCGTTCCTCCGGGAAGGCCTTGACCACGGTCTCGCTGTTTCTGACATCCGCGAGAAGACCGGAACATATTCCAGCCGCACCGCCGGCCTGAGTAACGCTTTCCGGAATATCCTTAGGCCCCTGAAAGGCACCAACAGCATAAACCCCCGGCCTGCTGGTCACGAGAGGAGTGTAATGGCTGGTTGCGGCGAACTGATAGTGATTCAGGTCAATACCGGCGGTTCGAGCAAGATTTTCCGCCTCATCAGGGGCCTCAAGGCCCTGGGAAAGTACCACCAAGTCAAACTTTTCATAATGATGTTTGCCGGAATCATCGGCCCAGGTGAGGAGCAGAGCGCCGCCAAAGACATTTTCCACCCGTGGGGGCCGGGCATAGATAACCCGCAAATTGTTTTCGGCAACGGCTCGTTCCCAGGCAGCATCAAAACCCTTACCAGGCGTACGAACGTCCATATAAAACAGAGTAATCTCGGCCTCCGGATCATGCTCGCGGGCCAGAGTCGCCTGTTTAACAGCGTACATGCAGCAAACCGAGGAACAGTAATTGTTACCGCATTTTTCATCCCGGGAACCGATACATTGCAGAAAGGCGATTTTTTTAGGGTGATGATTATCGGAAGGCCGCACTATTACGCCGCCGGTTGGGCCGCTGGCGCACATAAGCCGTTCATGCTCAAAGGCAGTAAGTACATCTTCGAATTTGCCCCAGCCATAATTGCGCAGGACATCCTCGCTGATTCTGCCAAATCCGGGGGCGAGAACCACGGCCCCGACAGTTATATTAACAATCTCTTCCCGGTCGTCAAAACGGATGGCACCCGCCCGGCAAGCCACGGCGCATAGTCCGCAGGTCTGATAGTTGAGCTGCAGGCAGGCCTTGGGATCAATGTAGTAACTAATGGGCAC
>JAADIV010000201.1 GCA_013151175.1 Deltaproteobacteria bacterium
GATGGGGAAATGCTGTCAATAGTTGATAGTTGAGATGCGACCCTTCTTCTTTCTTCCTTCTTCTTTCTTCTTCTTTCCTCCTCAACAATGACCAGCGGTTGCGCCCCTATCACCTCTTGAACAACCTCCCTGGGATAGCCCAGGGGGGCGACGGGCTCAAGGGAGGGCGTTGACAGTGAAGATTGAGGGGCGGATTGAGCCGACTGAGCCGAGGCAGCGATCTGAAGCCGCTTTCTGAGATAATTTTCCCGGAAATAGACGCAGTTCTTCCGATTCCAATCGGCGCACTTACGTTTGTGCCATTGCTTCTGACATTCCGCAGCGCCGCATGTCATCTGCCGCTCACCGAGTCGGGGATTTGGAATGAACCATTTCCTGCATATCCGGCAGGGACGCTTGATGCTTTGACGTTTTTGTCCCATCGTCTTCTCCTCCTGCCAACTGTTTTGAGAACGATGGGAGATTTCTTGGCGATATGGGAGAAAAAAATAGCGGGGGTATGGGTCCATGAAACCGGTGGCGGGAATATCCAAATAACGATTAGGAGGGTCCGTTTACCGTTGTTGGGTGGGTTCAAACTTCATCGGTGGTGACACCGCCAATAGAAAAAACGATGATAATTTTCGGCATGGTCACGGCACCAGGCCGCGACGCTTACGTCATTACTACGCCCCAGGCGCTCCAAGTAGGCTTTTCCGGTCGGCCGCATTAGAACGGCGCTGCTGGAACTCCAGGAAGTGGAAAGTGGAGTTCCAGCGCCATCTGTTCAGGGTTTTGTAGCTTCTACAGGCCCTGGTTTCTTTTTGCTCATCTCTTGTAAAATACCTTTGATCTTATTTAATTCCTGACCATATTTTGTCCAGTCAGCCTGTTTCAAATAGCCCAGGGCCTTGTTGTAATGTTTCAGAGCCTTCTCTGCCATGCCGGGCAGCGACCCGGTTGGCGATTTGCTAAGGGCTTTTTGTACTTGGGCGGCAGGAACAGACTCCACCGCAAAGACGGCTCGTAGGGCATCATCGAGATTATCGCGCATTTGCAGTTTATTGCCAAGTGCGACAATGACCCGTTTTAATTCCGGCATCCTGCTTTGTTCCGACTGGAGGTAAACAGGCTCCACATACAGAAAGGAATGATCAATTGGAATAACCAGTAGATTACCGCGAATAACGCTGGAACCCATCTGCCCCCAGAGGGTTAACTTGGAAGATATCTCGGGCTTTTGGTTTATCCGGGCGTCAATCTGTAATGGCCCGTAAATCAACTTCTCCTTGGAGAGCCGGTATTCCAGTAATTGACCATAGTTCTTGCCATCACAGCGGGCGCACAGCCAAGCCACCATATTGTTCTTCTTGGATGGTGTAAAGGGCAGCATCAAAATAAATTCTTCCGATTTAGTGTCTGGTAACCTCATAATAATATAATAAGGTAACATGGTCTGCTCACTCTTGTTGTAGACCTCGGTGGGTAAACTCCATAAATCTTCCTGGTTATAGAAGACTTGGGGACTTGTCATGTGAAAGGTATTGTACATTTCTCCCTGAATCCGAAAGAGATCCATGGGGTAACGTATATGATTCCTGAGGTCGGTGGGCATCTCGCTTATGGGTTTAAAGAGGGTGGGGAATATTTTTTTGTAGGTCTGAATTATCGGATCTGACGGGTCAATTATATAATAAGAAACATCTCCGTTATAGGCGTCAATGACCACCTTGACCGAATTGCGAATATAATTTAACCCTCTGTTGCCTTGAGAATGAGTAAGAGGCTGGGAGTAGGGGAACATGTTTGAGGTGGTATAGGCATCATGAATCCAGTAGAGCCGACCGTTTTTACCCGCTACAAGATAGGGGTCGGAATCATACTGCAGAAAGGGGGCTATCGTCCGGTCTCGATCCGTAATGAGGCGATGGAACATGATACGGCTCTTATTGGTGACGTAATGGGTCAGCAGGATATTTATATCTGAGAAATTAGAGGCATAAATCAGCTGACGAAAAAGGCTGGAAAGCTGAACACCGCCCCGGCCCTGGTAAGAGGTATAGACATTTTTATTACCCTTGGGGTAATCGAACTCCTTGGTTTTGGTGTTGACAATGGCGTATTGGTTTGTTTGTTCACCATAGTATATTTCCGGTCGTTTAATCGACAAGACCGATGAGCTGGGCGGGATATTCTTGACAATCAAATCCGGCATGCCGTCCTTGGTGATTTTGTTTACCGGGCTCATGACCAGGCCGTAACCGTGGGTGTATTTTAGATGTATGTTAATCCAGGTGCGGGCGCGGGCAGGGAGGCGCGAAGGGGGTAATTCCCGGGCCGCGAGGGCTACCTCGGTGTATTTATTCTTGAAATGATAGCGGTCAATGTCCACATTTTTGAAATTATAATAAAGCCTGATTTCCTGTAATTGCCTGTAAGTTTCAATCAACGGCCTGGTATCCCAGAGCCTGACATTATGGATGGTGGCCTGGTTCTCTTGTATATTTTTGTAGGTTGTGTTCTGGCGTACCGGGAAAGATTTTTCTTTGATCTTGTTCAAACCAAAGGCCAGACGGGTGAATTTTATGTTATGGCGGATATAAGGGGTTTCCTTGCTTAATTCTGTGGGCTTAACTATATATTGCTCGATTATGCTTGGGTATAGCCAGGCAAAACCTACGAGAACCACAAAATAAGCCGCGATGGAATAGAGAAGCAAATTCCATTTTTTGACGAAGGGCATCATGAAAGAGAGCGTTGCCACCAGCAGGGCCATGATCAATACCGCCCAGTAGGCAGGAATCCGGGCGTGGACATCGGCATAAGAGGCTCCGTACGCCACACCTGAGCCCGAATACATCAAGCCGTAGAGCTTCAGCCTGAAAACCAGGGCGATGCCGAGAAAAAACAGGCCGCCGAGAACTGCGAGATGAGAGCGTACTTTCTGGTTTATGTAAAAGCGGTTTTCCTGGACACCAACGGCTTGATCCAAAAAATAGGAGGCCGCAACCGCTAATGAAACAATAGCCACAGATAATAAATACCACTGTTGGATAAAATCATAGAGCGGTAGTTGAAAGACATAGAATCCCGCATCTTTGGCAAAAATCGGGTCGATTACCCCAAATTTACTGGCATGCAGGAATTGTAAGAAAATCTCCCATGAGCTGGAGGCGTTGGAGCCCATGATAAATGAAAAAAACAGGATAATTGCGGTCCATGAATATTTGGCGTATTTATCATTGAAGATGATATCAAAAAGCGTCGTGGGCTGCTCTGGTGAGAGCGTTCTCAAGGAGCGGGTGTGGCCGCCTTTTTTCCTTGAAATGGCAATATTCAGCCAGGCAAAAATTCCAAACAGGAGGGAAAAAACAAAAAAGGACAGGAATTTTGTGGTGAGAGTCGTCGCGAATACCGCGCCAAAACCGATATTCTTAAACCACAGCCAATCGCCGTAATAGCCAGCGAAAGGGGAGAAAATCATCAGCGATACTACAAGAAGAGAGATAAATGCGATAAGTACTGATTTTAAACTCATGATAGATCCCCTTCTTGATTGCAATTTGTTATACCGATGATATCACCTGTATAACAAAAATAACGAAATAATAAAAAATATGCCTCCTCAAGCCTGTTCAAACACGGTCAGGCAACAATAGTTGATATTGCTGCAACGTCATTAAAAATGTCAAAAAAACGACCAATGCCTGATTCTTACAGCGAAAACTCAGGACTTCTAACTTTATAGTGCCTTTGGGCCTGAAAATCAGGCGGAGGTAGCCCTCTCTTGGCACTTTTGTGGTTCCTGAATGCTTACGGAAATCGAAGCATTGATACAATATGCTCCCAACTGGGAGTATTTTATGCCGCTATATCAAATTTCATTTGGGGCACCTTTTTCTTTTTGGTTTTTCGCGTTGCCGTTATATCCAAAAACAGATTGGCCATCGTGGCAAAAGTCGCTACAGCCATGATGCCTTGCTGCGACCGGACCCTGAGTGGCTCCAAGCCCTCGCGATGTTTTAAAAGATTGAATGGTCGCTCAATGTTCTTGCGAAGATCTATGACCTGTTCGAGAATTTCAACTTGTTTAGGGATCGCTCCGAAACAACCGGCATCGATGGGGATGGTCCGGCCTTGGGGACACTGCTCTGAATGGAAACATTGGCCGGGGTCTGCAGCGCACTTAAATTCATGGTCTCCCGTTTCATTCTTTCCCAGGTAATCCATTGGAATATCACAGAAATCGTTAAAAAATACATCGCAGGTTTCTTGATCAACATCGTTGGGGAGTTGAACCTTGCTTCGAGGCGGCGAGACAATTTCAATCCCGTGCTCTTGCTTTATTGCTCGAGTTTCTTCAGCCGCCCCGTAGGCTTCATCCACCACAATAATGTTCATTTTCAGCCCGATTACCTGCCCCAGTTGAATCAGTGGTTTCAGAAACTGACTGTCATGGTGGTTGGCGGGAGCGGCAAGAGAAATCAGAGTCGCAGCTACGATGCGCTGCC
>JAADIV010000116.1 GCA_013151175.1 Deltaproteobacteria bacterium
CAATTAATGACCGGGGGGAAAAGGTCAGCGGCGATATAACGGCAGACTCCCTGGAGGCGGCTCAGAGTACGCTAGCCAACCAGGGTAATATTCCCCTGGAGGTTAAACCCCGGCGGGGCAAGACGGCGGGCGGCGGTCTGCCCTCCCTGTTTCAGGCCAAGGTGAAAACGCCGGAAATTATCTTGTTCACCAAGCAGTTTCGCACCATGCTGCAGGCCGGTATTCCTATTCTCCAGATCTTTACCATCATGGTAGAGCAGAGCAAGAATCCTGGTCTGAAAAAGGCCCTGGAACTTATGGGGCAGGGAATAAAAGAGGGCGATACCCTCTATGCCGTCTTTCATAAGCAGCCGCGTATATTTTCCAAGCTCTACTGCGGCCTGATCAATGCCGGTGAGATCAGCGGCACCATGCCCCAGGTGCTTGACCGCATCACCTATATTATGGATCACGAGTACAAGGTCAAGCGTGACATTAAATCCGCCCTGGCCTACCCGAAAATGGTGGTTATCACCCTTTGCGGCGCCTTCTTCTTCCTGCTCACCTTTGTCATCCCCAAATTTATCACCGTCTTTAACAAGGCCAAGCTGACCCTGCCGCTACCTACCAGAATATGCCTGTGGATGTACCACGGTATCGAACATTACTGGCCCTTTATGCTGATTATAACAGCAGGAGTCATTATCGGCGTGAAGGCATATTGTAAAACCGACAGGGGCGCCATTGCCAGAGACCTCTTGTTCGTGCGTCTGCCCATTGTCGGGCCCTTATTTATCAAGTCGGCCATGTCGCGCTTTGCCAGTATTCTGGCAATTCTCCTGGGCAGCGGTATTACTGCCCTGAACGCCTTTGAGATCCTCGCGGACACCATCGGCAATGCTGCCATCGCCAAGGAATTCCGGGGAATGAGTGACAAAATGGCCGAGGGCCGGGGGATATCCGAACCACTGAAAAACTCAAAATTCTTTCCGCCCATGGTGGTAAATATGGTTGCCATTGGTGAAGAATCCGGCTCTCTGGAAGATATGCTGCAACAACTGGCCAGCCATTATGATGAGGAGGTGGAATTTGCCGTGGCCGGGTTATCCGAGGCCATCGGCCCGATACTGATCGTTGCCTTGGCAGTGGTGGTGGGGTTTTTCGCCCTAGCCATCTATCTGCCCATGTGGGATTTAACCAAGTTGGTGCATTAGGTAGCAGGAGTCATAGGACAGAAGTCAGGAGACAGAAAGCGAAAAGCCGCCATTCCACCTGGAGCTAGCGGAATAACGGCTTTATGAAACCGACCGATCCTAAGCAGGCCAAAACGGCTGCAACCGGACCTATGGTGTTATATGGTTACTGCTGTATCGTAAATGTCTTTGTAGCTGTTCCAGTATAGCCCTGCATCCAATCTAGCTTAGCGCTAGTAGAAGTGACTAAAGTAACCGTTACCACACCAGAGTCATAACTATATGATGCCGTAAAATCTCCCAAATCTGTTTCTATGTCCTGCGTGATAGCGCTTGTCGCAGCACCATCTGTCCAAGCGTTGCCGGATATACCAGTCGGCACCTTTGAGTTATCAAGCAAAAATTTACTATAGGCCATGGTTACATTGGAGGCCCCAGCCGCCAACGCCCCCTGCACCGACTTTTCCTTAGCTTTGTCCTGCATACTCATATATTTAGGTACCGCCACTGCTGCCAGGATACCCAGAAGAATTAAAACCGCAATAATTTCGATTAAGGTAAAGCCCTGCTGATTCTTCAACA
Organism: Deltaproteobacteria bacterium; assembly: GCA_013151175.1. Taxonomy (GTDB): domain Bacteria; phylum Desulfobacterota; class Desulfobulbia; order Desulfobulbales; family VMSU01; genus JAADIV01. The sequence goes on from JAADIV010000116.1 coordinate 1,755, forward strand.
ACCGCCCCGTTCTCATCTTTTCATCCCCTCATTAAAAGTAATTAATTCACTGCCACAGCACGCAGAATAACGTTAAAAGCAATTGATGTCAACACCACGGTACTAATACTGCAGCACCTTAAGTTTCTGCTGCTGACTAGCAGGATAAGAGCTGGCATTATCCGGGGGGGCGTTGTCGTTGCCATTGCCATGGCCGCTGCCGTTGCCATGACCACCACAACTACCGCCGTGGTCGTGGCCGCCGTCATGATGGCCGCCATCATTTATATCACCATCTTCATGATCGTCTTCATGGTCATTGTCGTTGATATCGCCGTGGTCATCATCGCCTTCATGGTCGTTGTCGTTGATATCGCCATGGTCATCGTCCGCCTGGGCCGTGCTGAAAATCAGCCGGACATTATGATGGCCCAAGACCCTGGATGAGATGCTTAAGGTTAACAGCATAACCACCAGTGAAACCGCCATAATCGTGAGCGCCTGCAATGTTCTTTTCATAATCATTCCTCCTCTGATATTTTCATTTAAAAATTAAACCTCACCGCCATATCCTGCACCGTGGCCTTTTCATTACCAAAGGCGTGGATGCCGATTTCATCCTGCGGGGCGGCGCCGAAATCCGCCGTTGTATAGGTGGCATCTTCCACATAATACGAAGGATCTACGTAATAGCAGTTGGCGGCGGGATCGCACAGCGTCCCCCACGGCACCGGGGTAAAATAACTATAATCCCAGTAGATGTCGCCGGGGCGGTATCTTTGGGCGCCGCTGTTGGCGGCGGCAAAGGCGTAAATCAGGTTCTCCCGGGTGCCGGTTACCGGGTTATTCTTTTCCATAACCCGGACTACCAGGGTGGAGTAGGCGCGAAGCTTATTATTTTTTATCAAAGCGGGCAGAACGCTACGGGCCAGAGTCCTCTCCATTACTGTCCGCGTACCGTCAACGGCCTGCCGCCACAAGAGAATATAGGGCTTTTTATAAACCGCGCCGGTACATAACGCGGGCAAATCACTGCCATTCTCACACCAGAGATATGACAGACCGTAAAAGCTGTCATCACTCACACCATCGCCGTTGGTATGCAGCCGGAAAGAGATGCCGCTGACAATATCGTGCCCGGTGGCCAATTTAACCTTTAACTGTACCTCATAGATCAAAAAGCCATAATCGTTCCAGATATTTGCGAGATCAGGCAGGGTGCTGTTGGGATCAGACCAGTTGAAACTCACCTGGGTATCGCCATGCCGGTTATTCAGGCTCAATTCGCTGCCACTCTGGTTAAGCCTGGCGTACCCCCCGCTAACGTTCCAATTGTCGGGGTTTAAGGCCCGGCTATTACCCGGATCGGCATCAAAGGGAATATTAGCGCCGTTGGGATCCCCCAGGGAAAGGATGTAATGCACGACTCTGGAGGCGGTAACATTGGAGGTACCCGTTGAAAGCAGCTGATACTTTATAAAACCTGGAGTTGATGCATCGGTAACCACCAACTGAAATTTATCACCTTTACTGAGGGTATAGGTATGATTTAAGCTAGCGATAGACGCCCCCGCCACCAACATCTTAACCCCGTACTCTCCCCCTGCCTCAGCCAGATAGTGGGCCTTGGTTGAATCCATGGAGCCTATCTGGTTAATGGTTGAGGTGGCAACAAAAGAATAGATGGCGCCGCCCAGAGCCGCCGTTACCACAATGGCCAGAATAACGGTAATCAGGGCCGCGCCCCGTTCTCCCATATCTTTTTTATCAACCGTCATCATAGATTCCGGGGGGTAATTCTGGTGGTAAAAGTTGAATCCGTCTGCGCGGTATCCGCCAGGGTCAGAGCAATCCCAATAAGCCGGGAAGATGAGTTCCAAGTGGTAGCAGCCGCGCCGTTATATACCGAATAATATTGCAGGGTAAAGTTCTTCACCTTAGCGATCAGGAGATCACTATTCAACAGCACGGAACCTCCGGCGGCGCCATCCCAGGAAATGGTGTAGGGTTTGGTTCCCCACTTATTGGTCACAACGTCATAATGAACCGCGTTAAAGGTAATGGCATGGGCGGTGCCGCTAGTAGCCTTTTCGATTCTCCGCATTTCCAGAGATAAACGCAAGAGGCCTAGCTTACCCTTGCCGGCATTATCACTGACGCTTTTAGTGAAGATAAAGCCGCTCACCATCTGTTGAATGCCGAAACCCGCCATCAGACCGACAATCCCTATCAGAGCCAGAACAACAATCAATTCTAGCAGGGAAAAACCACGCTTATTGCCTGCCGCACCACTTGTCATCTACCTCTCCACAAAAAAGTCGGTAAGGATAAGACCGCTAGCGTCCTTAATTGAAATTTTCAGCACATCTATGCCATCATTGCCGGTGCTGCCGGCAGTGTCCGCTTCCTCATTATAATTTGCCGCATTGAATTTTATGTAGTCGTTATGGATCACCGTATAAACGCCATAGCTGTTATTCTGAATGCCGGTGCCAACGGCGGTCTTCAGGGCCGCAAGGTTGTTATTGGCATCCTTATCGGCGCGGATATTTTCCATAACCCCCTGCAGGGCCATATCTTCCTTCAGGGTAATAAGGGGCCGGCCGCTCTCGGTTACCAAGGTACCCGTATAAGAGACAACCATGGTAGCAAGAATGGCAAATACCACCAGAGCGATAATAATTTCGATGAGGGTGAAACCGCGCTTATTGGACATAAACAGCCCCGGTATTTTTAACCACGATAATTGT
>JAADIV010000065.1 GCA_013151175.1 Deltaproteobacteria bacterium
AGGACTTGATCCCTGAACTTGGTCCTGTTGGAGTGTAGTGTCCGGACATCTTCATTAAATCCTTGATTCTCTGCTCTACAACGGTTTGACGTAGAACTTCAACCTGGTCCCGACTTAGTCCCTGAGGGTACTATCCCCTGTTGTCGACTACTCAAAAATTCATGTTCGAAGTGGTAAAATTCTACTTCTGTATTCTTCACATGCGATCAGTAATGATGGAAGCGTATCCTGGTTAATGCCGGTTGTTTTGCAAGCCTGAACCATTTTTTTTATCGCGGAACTACATTCGCGTTCTTTTCTCAGTTTGGGGTAAACATCTTCTTCATTTGCCTGTTGATCATTCAGGAAATAAATCCATGATTCTATATTCCGTTTTGGAACAACAATGGCCACTGTATCATCGTTAGTCCGGAATGGTATATTTTGAGAAATACATGCAGATTTGAATTCATTAATCCGATCCTTGACATCCATGGTATCAGCATCAATTACGGCTATCAGTCCTGTGGCAGCCCTATGGTTCCGAATTCTGTAAACTTGAAGCTCCTTTGGAAACGTTTCTCGTACCCACTGCTCTGCAGAACCTGTAGCTGCAGGGCTTTTTTCCACACGTATTTCCCTTGTATTCCAGCCCATTCCCTTAAGAAATCGTCTCACAAAAGCCTCATGCTGTGAATCCTCACACAGGAGAGTAATTTTCACACGACGCGAGCTCATTACGACCACCCCCTGGCGATCTGTTCAGAAAGCTTCAGACCTTCATCAATTCTGGTCGGTATATTCTTTACCCGGGAGGGCCCGAGAGCATCGCGCTCAATCCATTTACCACATTCCGGGCCAAGGTAATCGATCAGTTCCGGATGATGGCTGATCAGTATCACCTGTGAAAAAGCGTCTCCGCAGGTATCATTGAGTTCCATGAGCCAGGGTTGGATTTCAGGGAGCGCGACATAGTTCTCCGGCTCATCGATAAAGACGGTATGACCAAGATCCCGCAGGCTTAACAGGAGTGCATAAAGAACAATCATGACACGCTGACCGTCTGAAAGCCGTTCAAATTCAAAATAGACAGGGGAACTATTCCCTTGTTCATGAATAAAGCCAACCTTAAGTATTCTGTGTTTTCCGGCCTGTTCCAGTTTAAAGGCATGAAATCCAGGAATGACATCGCGTAACTCCTCTGTTAATCGAAAAATTTTATCCTGATGCTCCTGTGAAAGATATCTGTACCATGAGGCAAAATTTGTTCCGTCCCGGTTAAGCCAGCTGGATTCCTCAACCGTGTCCGAACCTATTGCTTTTGGCTGCAGACTTACGATAAAAATCATTTCTACCCATTTTTTGAATTCGGTCAGCATCTTATTGTCGGATCTCGCAACAATAGTTGCCAGCCCGGAAACCGACCAATCAAAGGAATATGTCGGACCGGGTGTATGATCATCGTGATATAATTGTATATTTCCCTGTTTGAACTCAAACAGAGGATTGCCGTCAAGGAGGAGATGTTCATGTTCGATTCGCTGCTTTTTAATGTCGGGATTGTACGAGATAACGAGTTTATAAGAAAATATCCCGCTTTTTCCCTGTACGTCGAGCTCAAAGGATTGTTCCTGATTTTTGACCCAGGCAGTCAGATCTTCCGGAGAAAAGACATCACTGACCCTGGCATTGTCTACAATCAGCTGTCGAATTCCATAAAGAAGATCAAACAGGGTTGATTTTCCTCCTCCATTTGGTCCCATCAGCAATGTTAACTCATCAAAAGTGATTTCAAAATTATCGAGACATCGATAATTATTTGCATATAATTTTTTAAGCATCATGAAACTCCTTGAAGTTACAGAATGTGAGGTTATTATTTTTAATAAATATCTTTTGGATACAGTACTGTTTTTCCGGACAACAATATTAATACTTGCTAATCCTGATTGTAACAAATTTATTTATAGCATGTAGACACTTTTCTGTATTTATCTCAGTAGTGTCCGGTTAGGGACTTGCATATAAAGATGCATCCGATTATTGAGAACTTATTTTTTGCATAGCTAACCTATTGAAATCATTAGGCACCAATTTCTATATTTTGACTTTTTACGAGACCATCAAATATTATTAATTGGTTACATGCAAGTCCTTAACCGGACACTACTGAGAATTACCATGTCATTTCTTCATTTCCCAAAAAAACCAGCAGCTAAAGGCACATTTTCCGTCCTAAAAACAGGATAGCGACCAGAATAATTACCCCCAGCAGACGCTGCATGGCGCGAGGTGAAAAGCGGTTGGCTCCGAGAAAAGAACCGGTATAGCCGCCTGCCGCCACCGCAATAAGCAGGGGCAAAAGTACGTTAAGGGGCGGCATAGGCTGGCTGCTCAGGCGGGCGGTTAGACCGGCAGTGGAATTTACCCAGATGAAGAAGGCGGCGCAGGCGGCGGCCTCCTTCTGGCTGCCAAGGCCGAAGAGAACAATAAGCGGAATGAGATAGATACCGCCGCCCAGTCCCAGGGCGCCGCTTATAAAACCAAGGCCGGAGCCGATGAGGAGGGAGATAACCAGTGCCGCTTTTCTTCCCGGCCGGGTCAGGGCCTGGAAGGAGGAAAAGCAGTAAATCCGCAGGGCGATAACAGCCAGGAAAATCATGAGCAGGATATCAAAGGTTCTGGCCGGCAACTGTATTGTACCGCCAATCCAGGCCAGGGGAACAGCGGAGACGAGAAAGGGCCAGATGAGCTGCGGCCGGACATGACGGCCCCGAAAGAAATTCCAGGCCCCCAGGGTACTGACCACAATATTCATGGACAGGGCAACCGTGGGAATAGCTACATAATCTACCCCGAAGATGGTTAATAAGGCGATATAAGATGAACCGCCGGCCAGCCCCACGGAGGAGTAAAGAAAGGCCACGGCCCCAAAAAGAACAGCCAGAAGCCACGGCGCTATAAGTAAATGTTCCATCACTCAGACTCCGGAATTATTCACCACCCCCCGCTGACCGGTGAGGTTAACCTTGTACAGGGGATCGCCGATCAACACCATCTGCCACGACAAAAAGGGCAGACTAAGCATATAGGACTCCGCCAGATCAAACCTGCCGTCCGTCAGGAGATCAAAAAACATGGCCGGCGGCGGGAAGGCCTGGACATAGGGCTCATTAACCGGGCCGAGAGTGGCACAAATCCCCTTTTCCAGCATAACCTTGCACCAGACACGGCTGCCGGGCCTCTTTAAGGTGGCACATTCACTGCTGGCAATATGATAACCGACGGAACCAACCTGCCAGTCAAAGGCATTGATATATTTACCGAGGCTGTACCAGCCGCAGTATAAAGCGGCCGGCAGATGGGCACCAGCTGGGAAGAGGGCGGGGCGGTCATCAAGCACCACGGGCATTTTCTTCCTGAGCAGAGCGGCAGCCTGATGAATAGAGTTATCATAGAAGGCGTAGCCGGTTAATTTTCTCCCAGGCAGCGGCCGGGGCCAGCGGGCATCAAAAAAGGCCTTGCCGCTGAGGCCTTTTTTCTCCGCTGTCAGGGCATCGTTGATAATCCTTTTGACCACCTCCGGGGTGGGCCCGTCCAACCTGCTGACCATGAGCAGACGCCTCTTGACTAAGCCGTTTTTCCGGCCCTGCCAGCCAAGATAAGCGGGATTGGGCAGCCAGCCCGTGAGTGGGTAATCACCCTGACGAACAAGGGCTATTTCCGAATCCACCGCCGCCCTCTGATTAGTTTTCCGCAGTTTTTTAATTCCCCGGTTCACGATTTTGAGCTTGTCCTTATCCCCGCTCTGTCTTATCATATTTCTCCGGCGGCGAAGACGTTTAAGCGCTGACGTATCCATAAATGACAACTTTGGCGCCTTGATTTTAAGCGGAAGACCAAACATCAGCACCAGGCATTTAATTTCGCCATAACGTTCGTCGAGATAGTCACGAACGGGTTTAGCGATTTCATGCTCATAAGCAAAACGGCTGATCTGCTCCCTGTGGGTAGTTTTTATAATAATGAGATTGGCGGCGGGAATACCTCGTTTTGCCATATAAAAACGGGCCAGCTTCAGGCTCTCGGGCACCCTTTGATTGGCAATTACGGCCACCTGGGAAGGGACTAATGCCGCGCCTGAGGCCGGTGGCAGAAGAACCCGCAAAAAAATAATAAAAATAATAAAAATAAACGGCAGGCGATATGCTGACATCTTTCTCCTATGGATTAAGGGACTCGAGCAGTTACATTCCGGTGGTTATTGTTACTGGTGCTGGTGAACTCTTACTGAAATAAAATATCAATATAGCCCATGAGCAGCATAATTTCCCTCGTTATTTCCGGATTTATAGGCCTGGGGGCCGGTTGGCTCATCGCCAGGAAAAAGCCTGATTACTGTCCGCCCTGACTTTTTATTTACGGAGCCCTGGGCGCAGGGTTCGTAAGTTTCTATTTATTAACTTATTAACCAAATTGTAGAGGTGATTCCATGAAATACCTGATCCACCCCATTGTTGTGGGAACCAAGGAATTTGACAAGGGAATGATGACCTACCAGTATGATTACGGTACTCCTTTTACCATTCCCATCTACACCTGGTATCTCGAAGGTGAAGACGGAGGCGCTAATATTCTGGTGGATACCGGCGAGCTGCACCCCATCCAGTCTGCAAGCCGGGCCGCGGCCATTGGCGGGCCGATCTACACCTTTGAAGACGGTTTAAAGCGTTTTGACCTGCGGCCGGAAGATATCGACATTGTTATCCACACCCATCTCCA
>JAADIV010000172.1 GCA_013151175.1 Deltaproteobacteria bacterium
AATTAGGCGAATTTGTTGTTATGCCAAATCATATTCACGGAATTATCATATTGAATGATCCGAACAATAATTCCGGGGACGGGGACGACGTAGTAGAGACAAGGCATGCCTTGTCTCTACCGCATGCCTTGTCTCTACATGTTAAAAATTCAGATTCCGTCGATCTCCACAACTGGACATGACTCCCCCTGACAGGCGGATATCTCACCGAGAATATAGGCCTTTTCACCCAGAGCCTCAAGCTGCATAATAACATCTTCAACACCTTTTGCTCCTGCGATCATAACCATGCCGATACCACAGTTAAAGGTACGGTACATATCATATCCGCTTATCTTGCCGCCTTGGCGCAGGAATTCAAAAATCGGCAGCAGCGGCCAGGCATTACGGTCAATAAGCGCCCGGCAGCCTTTGGGCAGAATTCGCGGGATATTATCAATGAAACCGCCGCCGGTAATGTGTACCAGCCCCCGAACCGGGAAGTTCTTGATTATATTAAGTATCGTCTCGGTGTAAATCCTGGTGGGACGTAAAAGTTCCTCACCGAGAGAGCAGCCCAGTTCATCAATATAATCATCAACCTTGAGGCCAAGTTCCTCAAAACAGACCTTACGTACCAGAGAATAACCATTACTATGGATACCGCTTGAAGCCAGCCCGATAATTTTATCACCCACCCGGATTTCAGAACCGTCAATAATGGCATCGCGCTCCACAATACCAACGGAAAAACCGGCCAGATCATAAGCACCGGCGGCGTAATGCCCCGGCATCTCGGCCGTTTCGCCGCCAATGAGTGAACACTTAGATATCTGACAGCCCCTGGCAACCCCTTTTACCACATCAGTGGCCTGCTCTATATTCAAGACCCCCATGGAAAAATAATCCAGGAAAAAAAGCGGCCGGGCACCGGAGACAATAACATCATTCACGCACATAGCCACCAGATCAATGCCAATGGTATCGTGACAGCCGCACAACTCGGCAATCTTCAATTTAGTGCCCACGCCATCGGTGGCGGAAACCAACACCGGATCTTGATAACGGCCGCTGCCCAGGGCGAAAAGCCCGCCAAAGCCGCCGATATCCGTTAACACGCCGCGTTGAAAAGTAGCGGCAACAAGGGGTTTTATATTATCAACAAAAGCATTGGCCTTATCAATATCAACACCAGCTTCGGCGTATTTTGATTTTTTATCGGTCATAATTTTATGAAATTCCATATAGTTATAGTATTTTCTGCCTTAACAGCCCACCAAAGAAAAATATCGGACAGCCAACCTTACTTTTTAATCTTCGAGACAACAAAAGTCAATTCATATTATCCTATTTTGCAGCCGGTAAAACTTAAATTTCCCCGGCCTATGGTTCGCTTCGGAGATTTCTTACAAATAGTGTTTATTGCCCCTTATTAAGCCTAATCCCGCAAGCCTCTGTTCGGATAAATAAACAAATAGATCATTTTTTTATTTTTTTAACTTGCCCTTAATACCACAACGTGGTATTTAATCATTTCATGTATTTCTTTCACTTCTTATACTCTATAATCAACGGTTTGTGTTATATTAGAACCGTTCATCACCATCGGTGGCATTATGATCAGTGCTGAATTTCTCGCGGCTCGCAAACGCCTGAGAAAGACCCAAAAAATAATGGCCGAGCTTCTGGGACTCTCGCTAAAGGCCGTCCACAGCTACGAACAGGGCTGGCGTAAAATACCGGCTCATGTCGAACGACAGATATTTTTTCTTTTATCCAGGCTGAATAACGATGAAAAGAAGATAAAGCCATGCTGGGAGGTAAAAAAATGCCCCCCTAAGCGCCGCAATAAATGTCCGGCCTGGGAGTTTCAGGCCGGTAAACTCTGCTGGTTCATAAACGGCACCATCTGCGAGTGCCAGGCTCAAAAAACCTGGCAGGATAAAATGTCCGTCTGCCGCCAATGTGAGGTTTTAATCTCCCTGATAAAGAACTTTGAAGAACCGGAATCAGAACCAACCAAATAAGCCATTAGAGGAGCAGCAAATGTCAGAATCTAAACTGGGTTTCAACACCAGGGCCTTACACAGCGGCTACACCCCGGATTCCACTACAAGGGCCAGGGCGATTCCCATACACCAGACCGCCTCTTATATCTTTGAGAATACCGAACAGGCGGCCAATCTTTTCGCCCTGCGCGGCCCTGATTTCCCTGGGGAAATATACAACCGCTTCACCAACCCCACCTATGAGGCTCTGGAGGCCCGCATTGCCAGCCTGGAGGGCGGACTGGCCGGAGCCGCCCTGTCCTCGGGGCAGTCCGCCACCTTCATGGCCCTGCTTACCATTGCCGGTAATGGTGACAATATAGTGGCCTCAAATTCCATTTACGGCGGTACCTATACCCTTTTCGACCTCACCTTCCGCCATAAATTCGGCATTGAGGTTAAATTTGTCGATCCCGATCCCCAGAGCATAAAAGAGGCCATTGACGAAAAAACCAAGGCCGTCTTCGCCGAGACAATCGGCAATCCAAAGCTTAATGTCCTTGATATTGCCGGAGCTGCCACAGTCGCCCATGATGCAGGTGTTCCCCTGATTATTGATAACACCTTTGCCACCCCCTATCTCTGCCGTCCCTTTGAACACGGCGCCGATATAATCATCCACTCAGCCACCAAATGGATCGGCGGCCACGGCACCTCAATCGGCGGCCTGGTGGTGGATTCCGGCAAATTCGACTGGAGCGGCGGTAAATTCCCCGACCTCAGCACCGACGACCCCTCTTACCGGGGCGGCCTGAACTATTTAGATGAATTCGGCCAACTGGCCTATATCGTCAAGTTAAAATCCCGTTTTACCAGAGACCTGGGGCCCTGTATGAGCCCCTTTAACGCCTTTCTCTTTTTGCAGGGCTTAGAGACCCTGGCCCTGCGCATGGAACGTCACAGCGAAAACGCCCTGGCCGCCGCCCGCTTCCTCCAGGCGCATCCCAGGGTAAGCGAAGTCCTTTACCCCGGCCTGACCGAACATCCCAGCCACGAGCAGGCCCTGAAATATCTCCATAATGGTTTTGGCGGTATGGTGGGTTTCCGTATCAAGGGCGGACTGGCGGCCGGCCGCGAATTTATTGAGAGCCTCACGGTCTTCTCGCATCTCGCCAACGTGGGTGACGCGAAATCACTGGCCATCCACCCTGCCAGCACCACCCACTCGCAGATGACCCCTGAACAGCAGATAGACGCCGGGGTCACAGAGGATTTTATCCGCCTGTCAATCGGTATCGAAAACATAGAAGATATTATTGCCGATTTGGAGCAGGCGCTGTAATCTATCCGGCCATGAGAAAAACGTAAGCGCTCCCTAAAACGCTTACATACGATCGTAATCGTCCCGCTACATTTCGAGATACTATAAAGTCAAGGGTGTGATTTATTGAGCGCTTACAAAAAAACAATTGGCCCGACTAAAACTAAATATTTTCAGCTCCCAGGTTCTCTGCGCTTAGACAATAACGACTCTCTCCATGAGGGTATAATTGCCTATGAGACCTACGGAAAATTAAACAAGGCGGCCGACAACGCCATTTTGATCTGTCACGCCCTGTCCGGTGATGCCCATGCCGCCGGTTTCCATGCCGGGGCCGGCAAACCCGGCTGGTGGGAGATTATGATCGGCCCCGGCAAGGCCATTGACACCAACAGATATTTTGTTGTTTGTTCTAATATACTGGGGGGCTGTATGGGAACCAGCGGCCCCTCAAGCCTTAACCCTGCCACCGGCCTGGCCTACGGCCTGCAGTTTCCGGTAATTACCATTGCCGATATGGTCAAGGCCCAGAAACAGCTCATTGATTTTCTGGGCATTCCCCGCCTTTTGGCGGTAATCGGCGGCTCCATCGGCGGCATGCAAAGCCTGGAATGGAGTATCCGCTATCCGGAGATGGTATTTTCCGCCATTCTTCTCGCCACCACCCAGCGTCATTCCGCCCTGGCCATCGCCTTTAACGAGGTGGCCCGCCAGGCGATTATGGCTGACCCAAACTGGCAGGAGGGCAACTATTACCAGGGAACCAAGCCGGATACGGGCCTGGCCGTGGCCCGCATGATTGGCCATATCACCTATCTCTCAGATGAGGCCATGCGCCATAAATTCGGCCGCCGCCTGCAGGACAAAAAAGACTTCTCCTTTAATTTTGATGCCGACTTTCAGGTTGAGAGCTACCTGCGTTATCAGGGTAAAAAGTTTGTCGAACGTTTCGATGCCAACTCCTTTCTGTATATTACCAAGGCAGCGGATTATTTTGACCTGGCTCCCAGTTCTCAAGCCGACGGCAGCCTTAAATCGCCCTTTGCCGGAGCCGGAGCCCGTTATCTCGTGGTCTCCTTTACCTCAGACTGGCTTTACCCCACCAGAGAGTCACGAGCTTTGGTCAAGGCCATGA
>JAADIV010000204.1 GCA_013151175.1 Deltaproteobacteria bacterium
ATAAATGCATTATTGCCTTGATATTTTATTTATCGATTTGATATATTAGCGGGTATGGCAAGACGTGCGCGAATATCTGCCGGTCGGCGGTCAGCCGCGTACATCCCCTTATTTTCACTGTGCCCACATCAAATTCAAGCTTGATTTTTTTAACCTCATATTTTAAATATGTAAGTAGTAATATGTAAATAGTGATATGAAAACATGAAATATAATTAAAAGGAATGTGGCTGCATGAAAATAGGTGAAAGAGGGCAGGTAACGATTCCCAAAATTTTAAGGGAGAGGTATGGTCTTTTTCCTAATATTGAAGTGGAGTTTATGCAGGAAAAAGACTGTTTGAAGATTAAGAAAAAATCTTCCCGTTTAACGCCGGCAAGAAAAATGTATGGCATTTTGAATCTGCATACAAAAACGGATGAATATATTAACGAGGTCAGGGGAGAGTGATTACCTTTGTAGATACAAATGTATTGCTGGATATTTTTTTGCCTGATCCGGATTGGGGTGAAGAATCTCTTAAGTCATTTGAGATGGCTTTTGATGAAGGTTCAATGATTACAGATGAAATCGTTTATGCCGAGCTTGCGCCTCAATTTTCCGGAAAAAACCTTTTGGATGAGACGTTGGCCTCGCTCGGGATACAGGTGGTTCCGCTTGGCCTGGATACGGCTTATAAGGCTGGTCTGATTTGGAAAGAATACAGAGCGGCAGGTGGAAGGCGCAAGAGTGTCCTTGTCGATTTTTTTATAGGTGCTCATGCTCTAAACCGGGCGGACAGGCTTTTAACTCGTGACCGTGGGTTTTACAAAAAACATTTTGGATCGCTGGAAATTCTGTATTGATGAATGTCCCCCGTTGCTGACAATTGCCTGTTTTTAGCTCGAAATAATATTATGCCCAAAACAGCGCTGCAAATGATACCAAATGAATGGAAGAGATACGGGCCTTCTGTTAATACTGCCAGAGAAGTGCCTGAGCGGCCGCTGGTTGAGCCTGCCAGTCGTGAAAATATGCTTTAAGTAGCCAGGCAAGCGGCTATTGTCTTACGAGAGAGCTTTGGTGCCCGGAAAGTCATCCTTTTTGGTTCTTTGGCCACCAAATATAGGATTTTCCGAATTTTCGGATATTGATCTGGCTGCCTGGGGGCTTCCCAGCGATAAATATTACCGGCCGGTTGCCATTACGTTCACCGAACGGGGGACGCGAATTGGCCGTTGATAATGAGTTTTCTTGAGAAATGATAGTTATGCATTTATTCATGAACGTCCCCCTATACTATGCCTTGAAATTATGCTTGCATGGCCGCTCATTATTATGCTATGCACATGAGAACAGTTGTATTATCCGCGAATAGTGTTTGCCTGCGCACGTCAATTCAAAAAAAGGGGAAGAAATAATATGAAAGCCTTTGCACGCCACGGAAAGATTAACAGGATGTTATGCCTGCCGGGCGCCATAATGTTTGCACTGTTTTTGCTGTTTTCCCTGGCCGGGTGCGGCAGCAGCGGCGGGGGTGGCGGGGGCGGAACATACGAAAAGCTTACCAAGCATAATATCGAGACGCAATCCCCCTCAATCGTCAATGTCACTTTTACTGTGTCAGACCAGCAGGATCAGGGGCTTTCCTCTCTTAACCGCAATGATTTTATTATCTCGGAAGACGGAGTTATAGTTAATCCCGGCACCGCAGAGCTGACAATGTACAAGAGAGATACGGCCGGGATAACCTATTCACTCAACACCGCACTTCTTATTGATAACAGCCCCTCCCAGGCTCCTTATTTTGAATCAGTAAAAGATGCTGCAAAGGCTCTTGTTGATTTTCTCGATGATAAGAAGCAGCAGAATATTGCCATCATTACTTTTAACGCAGATGGTTCTCCATATATTGCACAATCCATGACAAACAACCCAAGTCTTTTGAAAAGCGCTATTGACGCTATTGCAACCATTTCCACGCCTGGCGCCGGTTTTGACCTGTACGGCGGATTTCTTCTCGGCCTGGATCTCTGGGACAATGATACCTCTGTCACAGACGGCGTGTTACAGCAGGGCTTTCTTTTGGCTCTCACGGATGGTCATGATACGGCGGCAAAGCACACCATTGCGGAAATAACAGCAAAACAAAATGCAGCAAACAGTGATGATAGCCAGCCCAAACAGATTATAACGGTCATCGTGGGCCCGGACTCAGCGCCGGTTGATCTGAAAACCATCAACAACGTTCCCGCATGCCCGGACAACGGGTATTACGTGGTTGCTGATCCGACAACACAGGATAAAAATAATGTCCCATCGCTCATCAGCACGATCGCGTCCAATAGCAAAACCAAGGACTCCATTCAGCAGATCATGCTCGGATATGCAGATTCCCTTTACTGGCTGAAATATAAAACCGACAAAGTCAGGGGCTCCGGTAGTCATGTGCTGGTGGTGTCGGTCGCGAACAATCCGAACACGGATACGGTGGCCACTGTTTCCGGCAATTTTTCCACAGATCTTTTTTACACCGGCTTTTATGCAAGCCTGACTCCCCAGTATGTTGGCGCCGCATATCCCTGGTATGTGAATTCAACCTTTAACGTACAAAACATGGACGGAACGAGTTTTAAAGCGCTTACGGTTGATGATATAATCGCTCTTGAAGATAATGCCGCGCTTATTCCCGCAACATCTGAACTCGCGCTTTATACCCGAAAAACCCTTCCCGATGGTTATTCATTTGCCATTCAGACAGTTTTGCTCATAGACAACAGCCCCAGTCAGTCCGGAAATCTTGCTGCAATAAAGGCGGCAGCCAAGGCTTTTATTGCAGGGATAGATAATGATCAGAAAATTGAGCTCCTTGCGTATAACGCAGACCCTTCCGACACGATCCCGGACGGTACGCCTCAAATCGTTCAGCCGTTTACAGACAATAAAACAACTCTTAATAACGCTGTTGACGCAGTAAATTCTACGTCTGCGGCAACCGATTTTTACGGATCATTGCTGGTTGGCCTGGGATCAACATCTGATGACGCCTCACCTGATGATGCAGATTTTAACCAGTCATGGGTTATTGCCGTAACAGATGGGAACGAAACCTTTAACATTGCTAAAAAACAGCAGGTCACAGAGAAGCTGGCCGAAGTTAACCCTAAAGAACTCCAGGCGCCGCAGGTCCTGATTCTCGGCATTGGCCCTGATGCAGCAACAAACACCGGCCTTGCCGATATCGCCCAAACACGTGTCGTCCTTGCGAATGGAAATAACGGACTGCTCCTCGTGGGCGACACATATGCTTATGACCATGGTGTTTATACAAACATGGTGCAGCAGGCTCTTGTTTCGGTTCTGTCCGCAATAAAAGATGATGCAGACGGGTTTTACTGGCTTAAATACAAGACTGCTTTAAACAGCACCAACGCCGGCAACCACATCTTTGCCGTCAGCCTGGACGGAAACGACAACACCGGTGCGGGCAAGTCATTTACCGGAAACTTCACAACGGATGTACTCTTTAATGGCAGCCCGGGTGTTTACCTGACACCCGCATCGGGTGTAATCGACAGTGGCATCAACACGCTTAACGTTCCCATTACTCCCGGCGACAGCGATGTCACGGTTACACTTTCGGCCGCCACGCTTCTCGCGGACAGCACCCCCTATGAAACCGCCTACACATGGTCTGTTTCCAACGGCACATCGGTGAGCCTGTTGTCCTCTTCCGGTAATTCCGCCACATTCACAGTAAACGGGCTGGGGGATTCGGCCATCACGGTCGAGGATACCAAGAACAACGTATCAACAGACCTTAATATTTCCGTGACAGTTGATACCACCGACTACTATCAGTTTATTCCCTACAACGTCGAGCCTGAATCACCTTGGTTTGTAAACGCCATGTTCCAGGTGGGGGACGGGGGCGGCGGCTGGCAGACCGGCCTTACCCGTGACTATTTTGCCGCGTGGGAGGATATCGATGCGGACGGGGCTTATGATGATATCGACGATCCGGTCGACAATCAGACCCAGGACTTGAATGTCTGGAAGCACGACGCTCTCCCGACCGGCTATTCTTATACTTTAAAAACGGTTCTGCTTATAGACAATACACCCAGCCAGGCCGATTTCCTCGATATTTCAAAGGCAGCCGCAAAGAAATTCATAGCAGCAGCCCTTGGCTCAGGAAGTGCCGACTCGGTAAAGGATAATAACGGAAACATCCAGCAGGAAATTGCAATCGCAAGCTTTGATGTAAATGGTGATTTCGAGCTGGTCCAGGACTTTTCAACCAATACAACCGTACTCAACGCCGCAGTTAATGGTATTGGAACAGGCTCAGGCGTAACGTATCTTTATGGTGCCATGATAGAGGCTCTTGGCCTCTGGGATGACGATTACGCAGTCTCGGACGACAATGCTATTACACAGG
>JAADIV010000032.1 GCA_013151175.1 Deltaproteobacteria bacterium
GGTCTCCCGTGGGGCTGGTTTCGTGTCCGCCTGTTACCAACCGTTATTTTTGCAGGCGGTTCAGAGCCTCCTGGTAGCGAAAGCGGGTCTTTTCAATAATATCGGCCGGCAGTTTGGGGGGCGGCGGGGTTTTGGGCCAATCCAGGGACTGGAGATAATCGCGGAGAAACTGCTTGTCAAAACTGGCCTGGCCCCGGCCTGTCTCATAAAGATCCTCCGGCCAGAAACGAGAGGAATCAGGGGTCAATACCTCATCTATCAGAATTAACTCACCTTCGTACCAGCCCAATTCAAACTTGGTATCGGCGATTATTATACCGCGCTGCCGGGCATAAGCGGCCGCCGTTTCATACAGTCGCACACAGACGTCTATAATTTTATCCGTCTCTGGGCCACCGACTATATCCCGCATTTGGGCAACGGAAATATTCTCATCATGCGCCCCTAATTCGGCCTTGGTGGAGGGGGTAAAAATAACCTCCGGCAGTTTTTCCGACTCCCGCAAACCAGCCGGTAGTTGATAACCGCAGACCTCCGTATTCTGCTGATAGGCCTGCCAGAGCGAACCGGATATATAGCCCCGGACAATACACTCCACCGGCAGGGGTTTGGCCTTCTTTACCAACATACTGCGGCGGCGCAAAATGTCAGCGTAGGGCTGGCACCGGGCGGGATACTCAGCCACATCCGCAGTAATTAGATGGTTAGGGATTATGTCCCGCAAGAGGTCAAACCAGAGCAGGGACATACTGGTGAGGATCTCCCCTTTTGAGTTAATGGGATCATCCATAATCACATCAAAGGCTGAGATCCGGTCGCTAGCCACCATGAGCAGGGTATCGCCTAGATCGTACATATCACGAACCTTGCCGCGATGGAGCAGTTTTAAGTCGGTAAATTTTGTTGATATTACAGTATTAGTCATAATTCTTCCTACATTGTTATTAAAGAGTAAATCCAATCCCGGCAGCTACCCACATTCATCATTCCATGGGCGGGGTGGCGCCATGGCAGGAGGCCACGTAGGCCCCGCGTTCATTCGCCGTTTTCAGGCATTGTTCCCATGGTGTTTTTTGGATAAATCCGGCAATGAGGGCAGCAAAAAAGGCATCACCAGCCCCAACGGTGTCCGCCACGGCCACCGGCTCGGCCGCTGCGGTAAAGATATCCGCGCCAGTGAACAGCCAGGCTCCAGCGGCTCCTTCCGTGACCACCACGGCATCAAGGCTATAACCCATTGCAGTTGCCTGGCAATCTCAAATTTGTCCGCAGCCGCAATCTTAAACCACTGCCCCAAAATTGCCAGCTCATCGCCGTTGACCTTAGCCATATCAGCGGCGGCCAGGGATTCGGCCACCAGTTCCTTGGTAGTAAATGGCGGCCGCAGGTTGACATCATAAAAGCGGTAGGCGGCCCGCGGCCACAGGGATCTTATCGCCCGGCGGCTGCGGGGATCACGCTGCCCCAGGGTGCCAAAAACCAGAGAAAAGCCATCCCCCGGCAAAGCGGTTGGCGGCACCGCGATATTGTCCCAGGCCGCCGGGGCCACAATCTCAAAATGAGGATCATTATCCCTGGGAAACGTAACTAGCACCCGGCCCGTTGGCAGTTCATCGTCCACCTGCAAGCCCTCGACAGAGAGACCAAGTTTTTTTACCTGCCGTCTGGCGGCCTTTCCCAATTCATCATCACCGACCCGGCTCACCAATATAACCGGCAGACCAAGGCAGCCGAGATGATAGGCCACATTGAGCGGCGCCCCGCCCAAAACCCGGTTTTGGGGGAACATATCCCAGACGGCTTCACCAATGGATATAATGTTAGAGGTCAATAAACCGCCCTCCCATGATTGGCAATACCCCGAGCGGCACGACAATAAATGTAAACATCACGTCCCCGGCATAGCCGCCGCCCTCGCCTTAAAATAGAGATGATATAATAAATGGCAGTATTGCGCTAAACGTGATTTAGCGCTGCCGGAAATCGAATAACGCCAAAATCCATATACCTTGGTCAGACGGGTAAGCCTCCGACAATGCAGATCCCAGGTAAAATTGGTCTGGGCCCGCCGCAGACCATTGGCAGACATTTCGTCCCAATAACCCGGCTCACGCGCCACCCGCTGCCAGAATTCATTGATCTGACCGACCATGACCTCCGGTTGGGTGGGATTAATCAAAAAACCGCTTTTACCATCCTCGATAATCTCCTGCGGCCCGCCAAAACGGGTGGCAAAAACCGGCAGGCCGGAATGCATGGCCTCCAGAATAGTTAAGCCAAAGGCCTCGAAGAGAGCGGGCTGGACAAAGATACCACGCCGGCGGGCAATAATTCGATATACCTCGCCACTATCATCCTTGCTCAGGAAACGGCCAACCCAGCGCAAACTGCCGCGCAGGTCATACTGGTTAATGAGGTCGTGCATCTTTTGAATCTCAGCCGCTTCCTCCGCATCGTTGGAGAGGTCTGGGTTCAAAACACTGGCAATAATTATCAGATTGGCCCGGCTGCGCAGTTCCTGATTTTTGCCATAAGCCTCCACCAGACCGGTGAGATTTTTTATCCTGTCCAGACGGGCAATAGAAAATATGGGCGGCAGTTCAGGATTTTGCAAATTTCCCAGGCTGTTCTCATCCTCAGTCTCAAAGAGCATACGCTGAATGTCTGTATTGTCGGCCTTATCCTGCTTTTTCTCATTAAACGGAAAGAATACATCGTTACTAACCCCCGGTGGAATAACATTAAAACGAGGGTGAAAGAGATTAACACCGTTAACCACCTGTAACAGACCCGGCATAGTAAAAAATTGGTATGATTCGTACTGGCCAATGGAATTATCGGTGCCGGTAATTTCCTGACTGGTACTGGAGATAATAAAATTGGCCGAATTCATGGCGATGAGATCGGCCATGAACTGAATTGAAAAATTATAATCCGGCTCAAAATTTTCCCAGTAAAGGTCACTGAACAGGTATTTCGATTTTTCCAGGGCGTGGGCAATATTGCATTGGGTTACCCCCAAACTGGCTGACAATCTGGTGGCCACCAAATTTCCATCAGAATAATTACCGACAAGCAAGTCAGGCAGACCGGCCAATTCCTTTAAAATCTCAACCTCGGCATCCACGGCAAATTGATCCAGATAGGGCCAGATTCGAAAGCGGGAAATCCAGTGTTCCACGATGCCGCCGGATTTGGGATAACGAAAAGGCACCCGAAGAATCCAGACATTTTGGGTTTTATGCACCTTTTCAAGACGCTGATCCGAAGTAGTTCCTTCATTCACCGGAATCAGACGGGTTACAATAATCACCTTGGGCTGAATATCCAGACCGGAATGTTGGAGATCCGTCTTGAGATATTGTTCCATAGCTCTGGCCTGATCCAGCACATAGACCACCTGACCGCCGGTATCGGGCCGCCCCAGAACATTTTCCTGGCCAAACCAACCGTGCGGCGAAACAAGCACTACCTTGGAGACCATGGGGATACGGGATAAAAATTCCTCCAGAGCCGTCTCGTTGGGCTGTTCAATAATCTCCTGCAGGAGGTGCAAGGTCTCCAGAATGCGCGGCGGGCTGTTTCCCCAGCCCTCCAAAAAACCAAAATGGCGCAGCTGCTTCTTTAAATCCTCCAGACACTCCGGGCATTCCTCCTGGCCCAGATAATAAACCACATCCTCCAGGGCGCTTTCCAACTCCTGCACCGACTTGATAATGCTGCCATCTAGCAATAGCTGCACCCCCTGCAATTGATGCAGTTTAAGAAACTCGTACAGAGTGATATTCCATTTTTCCGGTTGATTGGCCAGATTAGCCGACATATAGCGGTTAAGATGACGAATCCCCTGGCCGATACTCTCCGGATCTTTCAGGCTAGGCCCGTAATCATAAAAGGGCGCCAAATCAAGCACCATGGTACGCTGATCATAGGGCAGATCCGGTTTAATCAGGCGTTCCTTAATGGCCAGAAAATCACGTTTTTCCATCCTGGTCATCACATCTTCACCTGCCCGCAATTCATATATCCGGCAGCTCGCCTTTCTGAGTCGATAAACCATGACCAGGCGGCCCTCCAGAGGGATAATCTCTTGAATACGCGTCAAAAAACGCTCGGCGGAGACAAGAATAATATCCTGTTTACGGCTGAACTCATGCCAGGCCAGGGTCAAATCATTACTAAGAATAATACCGCTTTCCCCGGCAGGCAGAGAAAAGAGAAAATTCGTCAGATATGAGACTTCACTGCTGTTCATCAGATTTTGTAATGATTTTTTCATAATCGTAACTACTCACCCCATAGGCACTTTAATATCAATAGCCACAAGACTTGTAACTGTTCGCAGGGTGCCGGAGATGCGAGGCATCGTCCTGCGAAGCGTACTCCCTGTACGTGAGCAGGGCGATAACGA
>JAADIV010000175.1 GCA_013151175.1 Deltaproteobacteria bacterium
CTCTTGCCCGGCTTGAGGGTGAGGCTCCTGATTTTATGCTGGTTGATCTGGGATTGCCGGGGATGAGCGGTATTGAGCTTATTCGGCTGGTGAAGGAAAAATATGCCCTGATTGATATTATGGTGCATACGGTATTTGACGGCCGGGACACGGTATTTGCCGCCATCAAGGCCGGGGCTTCCGGCTATATCCTTAAAGGGGCGACACCACGAGAACTGATTGAGTCGATTCATAATCTCAGTGAGGGTGGAGCCCCCATGAGTCCCAAAATAGCCCGGGCGATTATCAGTGAACTTCAGGAGGTTAAAATCAGTGAAGAGTATATATTGTCGGCCCGGGAAAAGGAGATATTGTCCGGTTTGGAGCTGGGCAATACCTATAAGGAACTGGCTGCGCTCCTCAATATAAGCCCCCACACCATTCATTCGCATATCAAGAAAATCTATGAAAAATTGCACGCTAAAAGCCGTCGTGAGGCCCTGACCAAGGCCAAACGAAAGGGGATAATATAGCTAGCAGGCAGGGGGGATGTCTGCTGAATTATGTGGTATAAATTCCCTGGCCCTACCAGATAATGGCGGGCTGGCCATGTTGCTCAAGATAGGCGTTGCATTTAGCAAATACCCCTGAACCAAGAAAGCCGCGATGGGCGGAGAGCGGTGACGGGTGGGTGGTTTTGAGGACGCAGTGTCTGCTTTGGTCGATGAGCTGGGCCTTTTTCTGGGCAAAGGCCCCCCAGAGCATGAAAACCACCTGCTGCCGCTGCTGAGAAATGGTCTTGATTATATCGTCGGTGAGCTTTTGCCAGCCGAGTCCGGCATGCGAATTTGATCTCCCGGCAATCACAGACAGGCTGGCGTTCAGCAGCAATACCCCCTGTTTTGCCCACCGGCTTAGATCCGGCGAAAACTTCTGCGGTTTGCCGTCATAAATACTGTTCGTGATTTCCTGAAAGACATTTTTTAATGAGGGCGGAATTGGAATACCATCACGAACCGAAAAGCAGAGACCATGGGCCTCTGAAACGCCTTTGTATTCATTTATGTAAGGGTCCTGACCAATTATTACCACCCGAACCTCATCAAAGGGGGTCAGGCGCATGGCGTTAAAGACCATATCCCGCGGTGGATAAACCTTCCTGCCCATGGCGGATTTTCCATAGGCCTCATTCACCAGGTCCTTGTGATAGCCCGTCTTCATCAGCGGTATTGTCTCTTCCCAAAGTGCCATTATATTTCAAACCTCATAAAGTATAATTTTTCTCTTTCATCCTTTAGCCCTCATCTTTACAATTGCGCCGGGCCACTACCATTTTTAACTGCCCATAGGTGTAATCGTCCCCCATGGCAGCCTTTACCTCGCTGAGGGAATTTGTCTGCAACCTGTCCAAGACCTCTTCAATCGCCTTCTGCTGCTCGCTTGAGAGCAGTTTGTTTATATCTAACCGGCCATTTTCAATAAAAAAGCAGAGATGGCTTTCGATGGTGGATTGAACAAGCCCCCTCTCTTCGGCTATCTCGGCAACCGTCATCCCGTCCTGAAACATCCGCAGGCTGATATCCCTGGTGCCAGGTGCAACGGTTTTTTTAAGCGCTGGTTCTGCCTTGTCGGGGACGGCCTTGGGTGCCGGGATATTTACGGTGGTAATCCCCTGCTTCCGGCGATATTCCGCCACCATTGCCACCAGATCATCCCCGTATTTCTCCATGGTTTTGGGGCCGACCCCTGGTATCTTTTTTAACTCTGTTTTGTTGTCGGGTAAACGAACAGCTATCTGGATTAAAACCCTTTGATGTATTATCTGAAAATACTCAACATCCTGTTCCGCGGCCAGCCGGTTTCGCCACTCCCGCAAGGTCTGATACAATTTGGGATGGGCAATATCAGATTCGGTGTAGGCTGGAGCCTGTGCCTTATTGACCTTGCGCGGCATAAACTCCAGCTCTGCCCTGGATATGGCCCGCAGGTAATCCGATGGAGAGAACCCCTTTCGGCAGCAACTGATTCCGGCCCGCTTAACGGTGATTTCCAGCTTCAGGTTATTAAGAGCCCGGTCAATTTTTTTACGAAGATCAGCATTGTCGCTCTCTATATGGGCGTTCTGTTCCAGTTCAGAAAAGACAGCGCTGAACTTTTCCCGGAACCAGTTTGAGGCCTTGCCGATACGTTCCAGGGTATGGGCATCGGAGTCCGGCAGATTCCGGGCCGTGAAGATAGCGGATAGTTGCCTGCCAAAATTCTCAGCCACGGTAAATATATCCTTATCCGCTTTTTCCCACAGCTCACCGGGGTCAGAAAGGCCGGTCAGGTGGAGCAGACGGGCGTTCTGCCGGGCCAGACGCAGGAAATAGCTCAACTGCGAACGCAGCTTATCTAAATTGAAACATTCCAGTAATAATTTCTGTTGATAGGCCAGCCGGGCCTGTCGCAATTGATCTTCCCGGGGCGGATTCTGCCTGACCTCCGCGTCAAAATTCAAAACATCTTCATCTGTTGCCACCCCCTGAGCGGAGATGGGGGAGCGGAGGATAATCCCCTCCAGGCTCTTACAACGGCTCAGCGCCACATACACCTGACCGTGGGCAAAGGCCGCCTGGGCGTCAATTATGGCCTTCTCAAAGGTGAGCCCCTGGCTTTTATGGATGGTAATGGCCCAGGCAAGCTTCAGGGGGAATTGGATAAATCCACCAATAACCTTCTCTTCAATCTCCTGGGTTTTTTGGTTGACGCTGTATTTAATATTCTGCCATTCCTCCGGTTCAACCTCAATTCTTTGCTTATCTCCGGCGCAGAGAACCTCGATACTTTCAGAGGTCAGCTTGGTAACGAGGCCTATTTTACCATTATAATAGCGTTTTTCAGGGCTTGAATCGTTACGCACAAACATGACTTGAGCCCCCTTCTTCAGTTGTAGAGTGGCGGATGCCGGGTAAGCATGTTCGGGGAAATCGCCGATAATTTCGGCAGGGAACAGATACTTTTTGCCGGTCAGGGAATGGAGTTTGTCCCGGTTAATGGTATCTGCCTGCCGATTATGGGTGGTAAGGGTGATGTAGTCATCTTTGGGTGAAGGATCGGCCAGACAGCGTTTGTTTAAGGCGGCTTGCGTCTGCTCGTCAAGGCAGTTATCCCGTACCCGGTTCAGGAGCTCAATAAAATGGGGATCGGACTGCCGGTAGATGTGTTGCAGTTCAATGGTCAACAGCTCGGTTTGACGAAGCGCTCTACTGCTGAAAAAATAAACCGACTCATAGTGTTGCCGCAGAATCTGCCACTCATCGGGCTTGGCAATTGGTGACAACTGGTGCAGATCACCAATCATCAGAAGCTGCACACCGCCAAAGGGCCGGTTATTACGGCGGTGATGACGGAGAGCCGCATCTATCGCGTCAAGCAGATCGGCCCGCACCATGCTGATTTCATCAATAACGAGTAAATCGAGACTCTTGATGATCGCCTTCTTTTCGTTGCTGAAACGAAAGCGGCGCTGGTTGTTTTGTTCATAGGCCTCGCTGCCTGGGACAAAGGGGCCAAAGGGTAATTGGAAAAATGAATGCAGGGTAACCCCGCCGGCATTGATGGCCGCCACCCCGGTGGGCGCGGTAACAATCAGCCGTTTGGCGGTGTTTTTACACAGGTTGCGCAGAAAGGTAGTTTTGCCGGTTCCCGCCTTGCCGGTGAGAAAGATATTGCGGTCGGTGTGCTGGGCAAAATCATGGGCTAACCGCAATTCGTAATTTGTCTTATCTGTATTAAACACAATTATCTACTGCCGATTTGCAAGCAGTCAGTTCTCTAACAGCCGATTGGCCAGTAATTGAAAAAATGTTCCGGATACCAAACTAATAATATAGCAAATTATTATTAGCCACAACTATTGTTTTATAAGGCTTGTTACCTGTGTCTGCTGAATATCCAGCCCGGCATTAAACTATGGGGCAAAAAATATTGCAAAATATACTATTTGTCCAGTAGGTTATATCGGCAATAATAATATTTTTACAGAAGCAGTCAATTACCTTTATATAAGCAGATCAGTTTCAATTCCTAAAGCTGAGGCAATTAACTTAAGAGTATCAATTGTAGGTTTTCTTTTTCCATTCTCTATTTGAGATAAATATGAGGCACTAATACCAATTTTTTGCGCTAATTCATTGAGCTTTATCTTTTTATATTCTCTCCAAACCCGTATTGGGTTTACACCATCAAGAATAGCAAATGTAATTTCACCGGGAATAGCTATCTCATTATTTTCATGAATTGCTTTTAAATTTTTTTCTATATCTCGAGCATCTTCGGCGTCTTCGATTGCTTTCTGAATTACCTGGAATTCTTTGTAAGGAATAATAGCCCACTCTGGATGACCATTTTTTTCTATTATTTGTACATTCATTT
>JAADIV010000229.1 GCA_013151175.1 Deltaproteobacteria bacterium
ATACCCGCCTGCATTGGCAATACCCCTCTGATCCGTCTCAATGGCATAAACAAATCAGGGGCCGAGGTTTTTGCCAAACTGGAATCAGTAAATCCTTTGGGCAGCGTCAAGGATCGGGTAGGTCGTGCCATGATAGAGCAGGGCGAAAAAGCGGGCCTTATAAATCCCGATACTACTATCGTTGAATCGACAAGCGGCAACACCGGCATTGCCCTGGCCTCGGTATGCGCCGCCAAAGGCTACCGCCTGATTCTTACCATGCCAGACACCATGAGCATTGAAAGGCGGAGTTTGCTTACCCACCTGGGCGCCGAACTGGTCTTAACTCCCGGCGCGGAGGGTATGAAAGGGGCAATAGGCAAAGCAGCCGAACTATGCGGGGAGCTAGCAAACGCCTATATGCCGGATCAATTCACCAATCCGGCCAACCCGGAGATTCACCGCCAGACAACCGCTGAAGAGATTTGGCGGGACTGCGATGGTAAAATAGATATTTTTGTGGCGGGCGTGGGAACTGGCGGTACGATCACCGGAGTTTCAGAGGTAATCAAGAGCCGTAATCCCCAAATGCGGGCCATTGCCGTTGAGCCTGAAGACTCTCCGGTACTAAGCGGCGGTCAACCAGGGCCCCACAAAATCCAAGGTATTGGCGCCGGTTTTATCCCCGAAATTTTAAATACCGCAATTATTGATCAGGTATTCAAGGTAAGTAATAAGCAGGCAATAAACACGGCCAAAGACCTGGGTGCCATGGAGGGCATATTATGCGGTATATCATCAGGCGCCGCAGCCTTTGCCGCCCTGCAAACCGGGTTGCTGCCGGAGAATGAGGGGAAAAGAATCATTGTGCTTCTGCCTGATACGGGAGAACGCTATATCAGTACTCCCCTATTCAACTAATAATGACGTAAGGAGTTTGCAAATGGCAAAAATTTTGTCGTTAAACGTGAGTCTTGGCAAGGGGATGGAGAAGAAGCCTGTGGATGAGGTTACTCTGCGGGTCGATCATGGTATTGTGGGTGATGCACACGCCGGAAACTGGCACCGACAGGTCAGCCTCCTGGGAATCGAAAGCGTCAACAAGATGTTGGCCGCCAAACCAGATCTTGATTTACCACCAGGCGCTTTCGCGGAAAATATAACCACAGAGGGGATTAACCTGCCGTCTCTGCCCATCGGCACCAGACTTGTTGCCAACCAGGTGGAACTTGAGGTGACTCAGATAGGCAAAAAATGCCACGACAAATGTAATATTGCCAAGAAAGTTGGGAACTGCATAATGCCCAAAGAAGGAATCTTTGTTAAGGTAATCTCGCCGGGAACCCTTCACCCTGGCGAAGAGTTACAGATAAAGGCATAAAATACCACCTCACCACTACCCTCAATGCTACAAATAAACAAGCTATCCCTGCAATATGGCGATAAACATCTGTTCAAAGACGTATCAGCGCGGCTGAATGAGACGAATCATGTAGGACTGGTGGGAGTAAACGGCACCGGTAAGTCCACCCTTTTGAAAATGATGGTGGGCACTATAGAAACAGACTTCGGAGTTATCAGCAAATCCAAAAAGGCCACCATTGGCTATCTGCCACAGGAGATTGAAGGCCTTTCACCGAATCGTACCCTGATGCAGGAGGCAGAAACGGCCTTTGAGCATCTGCTGAAACTGCAAAGAGACCTCGATAAAATCAACGAACAGTTAGGACACGCCGATCCGCAAAGCCCATTTTTTGCTGATATTCTGCATCAACAGGGGGAGTTACAGCACCAGTTGGACGGCTCTGATTTCTTTCACATCGAGGCCAATATTGAAAAGGTACTGACTGGTCTTGGTTTTACCAAGGCCGACATGAGCAAGGACTGTCAGGATTTCAGCGGTGGTTGGCAGATGCGGATTATGCTAGCCAAACTCCTACTTACCCACCCTTCTTTCATCTTCCTTGATGAGCCTACCAATCATCTTGATATTGAGTCATTAACATGGCTGGAAGAATTTCTGAAATCGTACCGGGGCGGCATGATTATTATCTCCCATGACCGTGCCTTTCTGGATAACCTCACCAACACAACCTGGGAGTTAAGCCTGGGTCGCCTCACCGTTTATAAAGGAAATTATTCCAAATACTTGCATGATAAAGAGATCCGTTTGGAGGTGCAGAGAGCAGCCTATAATAATCAACAGGCCAAGATTCAGCAAACTATGCGTTTCGTCACCAGGTTCAGGGCTAAATCAACCAAAGCCAAGCAAGTACAGGGCCGCCTTAAACAATTATCTCACATGGAAAGGCTAGAGCTAGAAGATTCTGAACAGAAGATATCTTTTCGTTTTCCCCCTGCGGCCGCAAGTGGCCGTCTGGCGGTTCTGGCGGATAAACTGGCCAAGGAATATGATGGTAAGCTCGTGTTTAATGGCCTCAATTTAGAGGTTAATCGGGGTGATAAGGTGGCAGTGGTTGGAGTAAATGGCGCCGGCAAGTCCACCCTGGCCAAGATACTGGCTAGCCTGATAAAACCTAGCAGAGGTACGATTCGGCATGGGCATAATGTTATAATTTCGTATTTTGGTCAGCACCAGGCCAAGGAACTAAGCCGGGAATTAACGGTTCTCCAGACCATGGAACAAACCGATACGGCACATACCATTACCGGTACCCGCTCAATCTTGGGGGCATTTTTATTCCGGGGAGATGATGTTGATAAAAAGGTGATGGTACTCTCCGGGGGCGAAAAAAGCCGTCTGGCTCTAGCTCGGATGATCAGCACTCCGGCCAATCTTCTGATTATGGATGAGCCTACAAACCATCTGGACATGATGTCACAGGATATATTGCAGGAGGGCTTGAAACAATATGATGGCTCCATAATTGTCGTATCACATAACCGTTTTTTTCTGGACAGTTTTATCAATAAGGTTCTGGAGATAAAAGACGGCAAGGCTACCATGTACGAGGGCGATTTAAAATATTACCTCAGCAAAATAAAACAGGCCGAGGTAAAACAAGGGAATGTCCGGCAGGACACCAACGGCCGGGGGAAAAATGATCGATCTGCCGCCGAAGCTGCCGGTTCAGGCACCAATATAAAAAAATCCGGCAAAGAGCTTAGGAAGGAAAATGCCAAACTCAGATCGGCAAAAAACAAGCAGTTAAGGCCGCTCAAAAAGCAGTTGGCCGGCCTGGAAAAAGAGGTGGAAGAATTTGAGCGGATAAAGAAAGAACTGGAGCAGATTTTATCCGACCCGGAATTGTACAAAAATCAGGATGCTTTTGCCGAAAAGAACAGAGAATACCAAAAAAACAATGAACTGCTCAACCGCGTGTATCCTAAATGGGAAGAGGCACTGGAAAAGATTGATAAAATAGAGGCTGAATTGTAGCTCTCAGCCCGACAGTTGTTTTTTGTTTTATTCCTTAACCTGCCGAATCACCGCACCAAGGGCAGTCAATTTACCGGCCAAATTATCATAACCCCGTTCCAGATGATAGATACGGGATATTTCGGTAACCCCCCGAGCCGCGAGACCGGCCACGACCAAAGAGGCACTGGCCCTGAGATCCGTTGCCATTACCCTGGCTCCCGTAAGTCCGCCGCAACCCTTGACAATGGCGCTTCTGCCATCGACCTTGATATTGGCCCCCATCCGCCGCAGCTCAGCCACATGCATAAAACGATTCTCAAAAATCGTCTCATTAATTACCGACAGACCATCGGTGAGTGTCATTAAGGCCATCACCTGGGCCTGGAGATCTGTAGGGAAACCGGGGTAAGGCATTGTCTTGATATCAATGCTGTTTAAGGGCCGGGAGCCGCAGACCTTAAGGGTATTTTTCCCCTCTTCGATGACCAGGCCTGCCGCCCGCATTTTTTCGAGCAGAGCAGGCAAATGAGCGGGATTACAATCTTTAATAATGATCTCTCCACCGGCGGCTCCCACCGCGATGAGGTAGGTGCCGGTCTCAATCCGGTCGGGGATAATTTTTGTATCGGCGGGCTGTAATTCGGCAACACCATTAACGCTCAAGATATCAGTGCCCCGGCCCTTAATATCCGCGCCCATAGCTCTGAGCATATCAATCAAATTGCCTATTTCAGGCTCTCTGGCAGCGTTTTTTATCACCGTAACCCCGCGCGCCAGAGCCGCAGCCATCAAGATATTCTCCGTACCGGTTACCGATGGGATATCAAAACAGATATCGGCCCCGCTAAGACGCCCATGGCATTTTGCCTCAACATAACCTTCCCGCAAAATCAACTCGGCTCCCATCTTCTGGAGGGCCTGTAAATGAAAATCAATCGGGCGGGCCCCAATGGCACAGCCCCCCGGCAGCGAAACCCTGGCCACCCCGAAGCGTGCCAATAACGGGCCAAGTACCAGAACCGAAGCCCGCATGGTCTTCACCAGATCATAGGCGGCCTCAAAATTGGTAATATCTGTCAGTTCTATCTGCCAAACACCCCTGGCAATACGGCGGCATTCTGAACCAAAAGATTCAAGAAGCTTGATGATTGTCCTAGTGTCGCGCAAATCAGGGACATTACGCAAGATATGCTGGCCGGGACAAAGCATGGTAGCGGCAAGCAGCGGCAATGCCGCGTTTTTGGCGCCGCTGATACTTACCTCGCCATACAGCGGTTTGCCGCCCTCTATAACTAATTTATCCATATGCGGTTTTTTTTTAAGTTAGGCGGGCCTGCAAAATACGAGGCAGCCCGGCATAGTCATTGTGTATCATTACCTGCTGATACAAATCAAATGAGTTAAAAAGGTCAAGGACAAGGCCGCCCTGATCAAAGCCAATTTCCATAAAAAACCAACCGCCAGGCCGCAATACCTCATGCACTTTCCCGGCAATCCGCTGAATTTCTTTCATCCCTGAGCGGCCGCCATCCAGAGCCAGAGATGGTTCGTGGTCAAGCTCAGGCTGCAGATCTTTTAAAATATCCCCGGCCACATAAGGGGGATTTGCGACCACGAGATCGAACTTCTGCCCCGGCCTGACAGCACTATACCAATCGGCCTGTAAAAAATACAGCCGTTCCCCTACAGCATAACGGTTGGCGTTATCACGCGCCACTCGCAGGGCAGACATGGAACGGTCAATGGCCACCCCCCTTGAATTTTCAATTTCAAGCGTCAGGGTAACAGCGAGAACTCCGCTGCCTGTACCCAAATCCATAAATGCAAATTCACGATCGGCCGATGGCTTGACAGTTCGCAGAACCTTCTCAACTAAAATCTCAGTCTCCTGACGGGGAATCAGAACAGCGGCGGAAACCCTGAAGGTGCGGGACCAGAAGTCCTGCTCACCAATAATATAAGCCAAAGGGCAGCGCGAGCCTATCCTTGTGGCCAGGGCATTTTTAATCAGGGAATAGACCGCAGTATCGACAGGCCGTTGCCCGTCAAGAAAGATTTGGCTCTGGTTGAGATGCAAAAAATGGTCAATTAATATAACTGCCTCGGAATCACAATCAGGAATATCCACATCCTTGAGACGTTGGCAAATATCATGATATAATTCCAGAATCGTCATAAAATAATTGAATCGGCAGCCACCAGTTTATTTTTTATATGAAAGTCACCTGCCAAGGGTGTTGGCCTTGCCACGACTTTCATGTTTTGTGGTGCCCGGGTGATCGGGCATGGCTGTTACTGGAGATTCTTCAGCGCCTCAGCCTGGTAATGAGAGATCAACGGGTCGATAACAGCGTCTAATTTACCCATCATAATGTCATCAATTTTATAAAGCGTTAAATTTATACGGTGATCGCTCACCCGGCCCTGGGGAAAGTTGTAGGTGCGAATACGCTCACTGCGATCCCCGGAACCGACCTGGCTCTTACGCTCTGCGGCAAGCAGATCATGCTGCTCCTGCTGCATCATGTCGTATAGCCTGGCTCGCAGCACCCGCAAGGCAGATTCTTTGTTCTTGTGCTGAGATTTTTCGTCCTGACAGGTGGCGATGGTGCCGGTGGGAATATGCGTAACTCTGACCGCCGAATCAGTAGTATTAACACTCTGACCGCCCGGCCCGGAAGAACGGAATATGTCAAACCGCAGTTCATTTGGCTTGATATCCAGTTCCACATCCTCCACCTCCGGCAATACCGCCACAGTTACAGCCGAGGTATGAATACGCCCCTGGGTTTCAGTTTCCGGCACCCTCTGGACGCGATGCACCCCGGACTCATATTTTAATTTGCTGAATACCTTGCGCCCCCGAACTAGGGCAATTATTTCCTTAAATCCGCCAATACCGGTAGGACTGCTGTTTAACACCTCAATTTTCCAACCTTGCCCCTCCGCGTAACGCGAATACATCCTAAATAGATCAGCGACAAAAAGCGCGGCCTCATCACCGCCGGTGCCAGCCCTAATCTCCAGAACGGTGTTTTTCTCATCGTTAGGATTGGCGGGCAGCAGTAAAATCTTGAGCTGCTTTTCCATCTCATGGCTCTTCTGAAGCAAATCGCTGATTTCAGTCTTTATCAGCGCCAGCATTTCAGGATCATCCTCGTGTAGCAACATCTCCCGACTCGCCGCCAATTCCTCACTGATCTTTTTGAAATCAATGTAGAGGTCATCTATCCTGACAACATTGGCATGCTCTTTGGCCACACGTTGATACTCGTCCTGTTTGGCCATAAGGGCTGGATCAGACAAACGCGCCTCTAGCTCAAGTCGTTTTGTTGCCAGATGTTCAAATTTTGCAAACATGGATCAAGCCTCAAAAAAAAATAAGCACCACCAGAACAATCCAGTGATGCTTAAAAAACAGCCGGGAAAACAGGCAGATTATTTCTGCTTCTGAAAATGTTTCTCGTATTTTTTCATAAATTTTTCAACCCGGCCGGCGGTATCGACCAACCTTTGTTTACCGGTAAAAAACGGGTGGCAAGCCGAACAAATTTCCACGTTCATCGAGCTGTCAACTGAACCAAGTGACACTTTATTTCCACAGGCACAAGTTGCCTCTATTTCATGGTATTCGGGATGGATATTCTTTTTCATCAAAATTTCCTCAAAATGTTTATAATTCCGCAATAGCCGGAGCAACTGACTTAGAACACAATAACCAGATACAGATCTAACTCCTCTAACTACACCAATTATTACTTTTTTTCAATATTTTTCTCTGTTGTAAAATCACGCTAACCCTTCATCATCTCAAAAAATTCCTGATTATTTTTGGTACCTTTCATCTTGCCCATCAAGAACTGCATGGCGTCAGCTGGGTTCATTGTCGATAATAATTTGCGTAAAATCCAGGCCCTATTCAGGTTCTCCGGGGAAAGAAGCAAATTTTCCTTGCGCGTGCCTGAACGATTGATATCAAAGGCCGGATATATTCGCCGATCGGACATCTTCCTGTCCAGAACTATCTCCATATTACCGGTTCCCTTAAACTCCTCAAAAATAACCTCATCCATCCGGCTGCCGGTATCAACCAAAGCGGTGGCAATAATGGTCAGGCTGCCGCCTTCCTCGATATTTCGGGCCGCTCCAAAAAATCTTTTCGGCCGCTGCAGGGCATTGGCATCCACGCCACCGGACAATATCTTGCCACTGGGCGGCACCACGGTGTTATAGGCCCGAGCCAATCGGGTAATACTGTCAAGCAGAATGACAACATCTTTTTGGGCCTCAACCAGGCGCCTGGCCTTCTCGATTACCATTTCGGCCACCTGAATATGACGTTGCGGCGGCTCATCAAAGGTGGAGCTAACCACCTCGCCATCAACACTGCGAGCCATATCCGTAACCTCTTCCGGGCGCTCATCAATTAACAGAACTATGAGATTAACTTCCTTGTGATTTAAGGCTATACTATTGGCAATCTTCTTTAATAGCACCGTCTTACCAGTTCTGGGCGGCGCAACGACCAAACCTCTCTGGCCCTTGCCGATAGGTGACATAATATCCATTATCCGCATGGAAAAATTGTCAGCCTTGTCGTCCTCCAGAATAAGACGTTCATCCGGGTGCAGTGGGGTTAAATTGGTGTAGAGGGTTTTATCACGATTTTTTTCCGGCGCATCAAAATTGACACTCTCAACCTTGAGCAGGGCAAAATACCTTTCACCATCTTTGGGGGATCTCACCATCCCGGCGATGGTGTCACCCGTCCGCAGATTAAGACGGCGTATTTGCGAAGGAGAAACATATATATCGTCAGGACCTGGCAGATAATTATAGGCGGAGGAGCGTAAAAATCCGAAGCCATCCGGTAGAATTTCCAAAACACCACTGCCTCGATTACCACCGTTCTTTTTCTCAGCCCTGGCTTCATGGGACTTCAAAATTTCAAAGATTAATTCCTGTTTCAATAGACCACTATAGCCCTCAACTTTATATTTTCGGGCTAATGCGGTTAGTTCCTTGATTTTTTTAAGCTTCAGTTCTGCCAAATCCATTTAAAATAGTCTCCTTACGACTCAAGTAGTGGTATCGCTTTTATACGACGGTGGCATCGTTTACACGATGGTGGTGCCGCTGTTACGCGACGAAAGTAGGTAAAAATAAAAGTGTAAATACACGCGGAGTAAAGGCGTTTGTCCAGTTTATCGGGGTCAGGAATATTTTTAAGATGTTATATTTTGGTATGCTGTATCAGCAATGAGTGACACCGCATCCAGTGCGGTGAAAGAATATTGAATCAGCTGATTTATGAGAACGCTGAGGTAGTAAGATCGAAGGAAAATGCAATGAGCCATTCGCTTTCCCGTCTTTTATGATATTGTCAACAGAGTGTCAAGCTCTTTTTGTAATTTATTTATCTGCGCAGCGGTATCGGCCCACCGCTCACTGTTGTCAATAACATAGTCGGCTCGAAGTATCTTTTCCTTTAAAGGCATTTGCGCATTAATGGCAGCGTTAACATCTTCTGCCCCTGCCCCGTCGCGCTTTTGGATACGGGCCGCGCAAACATCGGCTGCCGCGTAGACAACAATGACCTTGTTAAAATACTGCTGCCAACCAGCCTCATACAACAACGGCACCTCCACCAGACAGGGCAGATTATGCTTATCTACCTCGCGTACGGCATCCCTGATTTTTTGAAGAACCAGGGGATGCAGCGTCCTCTCAACGACAGACCGCAAATCCGCGTCCCGAAAGATTGCCCGCCGCAGACGGGCTTTATCAAGCACGCCGTCACCAGAAAAGAAATCCGGTTTTAGAATATCCCGCAGCCTAAGCCAACCGCAGGTATCAGGCTCCAATAATAAGGCCACCTGCTCATCGGCGCTTATATAGGCATAACCTACCTTATCCCTGAGCCAACGTGCCACGGAGCTTTTACCAGAACCAATGCCGCCGGTGAGAGCTATCACCCCGGCCGCAAAATGTAAATCAGCTGCGGCCATATTAACCGGCCTCAAGTTCGTTAATAACGCTGACCATATCAGCGGGCATAGGCGCCGTAAACGTCATTCTCTCGCCCGTCCGGGGATGAATGAAGGTCAAACGCCAGGCATGCAGCAATTGCCTGGTTATGCCCAATTTATGGTAGAGAATATTTTTGCGGCCATAAACAGGATCCCCGGCCACTGGCGTCCCCAAATGAGCCGTATGTACCCTTATCTGATGGGTGCGGCCCGTTTCTAGCTGAATAGCCGCCAGGGTAAAAGGGCCTTTAAAAACCTCAAGCGTCTGCCAACTGGTAACCGCCTCTTTGCCGCCGCGTTCGACTACTGCCATCTTCTTGCGATGTACTGGATGGCGGCCAATACGGGTTGCAAGCCGCCCTGCCGGCGGAGCAATCACCCCATCCAACAAAGCCTTGTATGTTTTGGAAACTTCCTTGCCCTTAAATTGCGCTGCCAGGGCCAGATGGGCGCTGTCTTTTTTGGCGGCCACCATAACACCGGAAGTATCCTTGTCTAGACGATGGACAATACCCGGCCTTATCTCACCGTTAATCCCCGATAAATCGCGGCAATGAAAAAGAAGACCATGCACCAATGTCCCGGTATAATGACCACAGGCAGGATGCACCACCAAACCTGGTTGTTTGGAGATAACGATCAGGTCTTCATCTTCATACAAAATTTCAAGATCAATATCTTCAGGGATTAGATCAACCGCCTCCGGGGGCGGTACGGAAACGATGATACTATCATTAAGGCGCAGACGGTAACCAGCCTTTTGGGGAAGATTATCCACCGACACGCGCTGAGCCCTAATTATTCCCTGAAACATCGCCCTTGAAATACCGGCTAGTTGGCCGTCGCTACAGACACTTAGAAACTTGTCCAGACGTTGGCCGACATTACGGCGCCCAACTTTAATTTTTAAGATCTGTTCAACTTCAGGATAAAATAACACGGCTAAACCCGAAAGGCTCTAGGAAGGGGGCAATCTTCGTGATAAAATTGTTCAGCGCATATTACAGATGAGAAATAAGGTAAAAGAACGCGGCTTAAATTGCCATGGGGGCGCAAAGACTCAGGCAAAAATATGATTTATGCGCTCCTCCACCGTATCCTCATTAATTTGGTCGGCAAGAGCAATTTCTTTGATAAGCAGACCTTGAGCGGTGTCCATCATCTTTCTTTCACCAAATGAGAGAGTTTTATCCTCCCTCAATGTATATAAATCTCTCAGAACCTCGGCAATTTCCTTAACCGATCCCGATTTTATCTTTTCCATATACTCCCGATAGCGTTGGTTCCACGGCCTGGCCATGATAGCAACCCCTTTCTGCTGAAGAATGGAATATACCCCCTCAACCTCATCGGACTTGATTATTGACCTCAGGCCCACATGCTCACTTGAAGCCGTGGGAATCATGATTACCATATTGGTATCCACAATCCGAATCACATAAAAGGCTTGTTGCAACTCGCCTACCTCTCGGGTTTCAATGGCTTCAATCTTACCCACACCATGGGCGGGATAGACTGCCATATCGCCGACATCAAACTTACAAGATTTACTTTTCGTCATGGGATTCCGAAGGTTTTCTAAAACACTGAAGAGAGGACAAAGCGAAGAATCTAAAACTTGGGGATGATTATAACATACTAACGCAATAAAGTAAACTGAGAGTTACAACAGTGGCGGATTAAACATCAGAGAGGGCTTGGCTCTTCATATTTCCTGGCCTCGATAGCTCTGGATAAGGTATGTTCATCGGCATATTTAATGTCCATCCCCATAGGGATGCCGCAGGCTAGACGTGACACGGAGACCATTTTGGCCAGACGCTCAAAGATATAACTGGCAGTGGCCTCACCCGGCACCGTGGAACTGGTGGCAATGAACACCTCTTTTATATGATGCTTTTTTACCCTCTCTACCAGGGCATCTATTTTAATTTCTGCCGGGCCGATGCCGTCCATGGGCGATAAAATTCCATGCAATATATGGTAAAGCCCCTGGAAAGCGCCGGTTTTTTCAATAGCCAAAAGGTCTCCAGGGCCTTCCACCACGCAGATGATCTGCTGATTGCGCCGAACATCCGTGCAGATAGCACAGGGATCATCCTCAGAGAAAGCAAAACAATTGCGGCATAATTTTATGGAGCCATGCAAATCGGCAATGTCTGCCGCCAGCCTCTGGGCCTCAGCGACTGGGCGGCGGAGGATATGCAAGGCCAACCGGGTGGCGGTTTTGGGGCCAATACCTGGTAACCGGCTCAAGTCACTTACCAGATGCGCCAAGGCTTTTGGCATTATCTCCACAGTATTTTCCCCTTATTACCGGCAGGCAAAATCAGGCTCCAAACATACCGGCCAGGCCGGGGATATTCATGTTAAGACCACCGGTGAGCTTGCTCATCTCCCCCTGAGCCGCCTCTTTTGACTTTTGCATGGCATCATTCACAGCGGCAACGATCAAATCCTGCAACATAGCCGGATCGTCTGCGTCAATTACCTCTTTTTCAATTTTGATTTCCAGTAGTTCATTTTTACCATTAACCACGGCAGTAACCATACCGCCGCCCACGCTGGAAGTAATTTTTTGTTTGGCCAACTCGTTCTGAACCACACTCATACGTTGTTGAAGTTGCTGGGCCTGCTGCATGATTTTATCCATATCCATAGATTTCTCCAAAAAAGATGAAAAGATTACCGGCTGCGGGGACCAGTCCTGATTCCGGCAATTTCGCCGCCCAGAACCTCCAGGCTCATCTCAACCCGGGGATCCCTGGCCAGAGTCCGGCGTTCCTCCTGCGCCTCCCCGCCCCCTAGTTTATCACCAAGCCGGCCATCATTTACCACAATTTTTACGGTAAGTTCCCGCTGAAAAAAATCCTGCGCGAACTCGGCTAGCAATTTAATATTTTCTGGTTCCTGCAAATATAAGCATTCTGACGAATCGTCAAATTTAATAATCAATTCATTATTCTTCTCCCGCGCTTTTACCGACAACTCCAGAGCGGATGCCATCCATTTTTTGCGCTCCTTTACGTGGCCGACAAAACCATCCCAATCACGTTGCACCGCCCTGACCGGTGCAGCCAGCCTGTCTTCAGATGCGGGTACAGGCGGTGCCAGATTTTCTTCATCAGCCGGGCTATCAGCCGGTGGGATGTTGGCAGAAACATCTTTATGCTTCAAAATTTCGCGATGTTCCGCCGCAACTGATTTCGACCCTGACTCTATCTTTTGGGACTCCTGGACAGGAGCAGACACAGGTATCTGCCCCGCTGCCAATGAAGATGTACCGCCCGTTCCGGTGGATTTTGTCACCGGTTGGGCAGAAGCCAACTCAAGGGGTTCAGCCGCCAACAGGGCATCCAAACGGCCAAGCAGAGAGGAGACCGGGACAATATTCCCGGCATGAGCCGCTTTAATAAAGATCATTTCCAGAGCAGCCCGGGGATAAGATGAGTAACGCATACCATCAACCCCCTGAAATATTATATTAAATATATTACTGAGGGTCTCAATGGAATATTTAGCAGCAATTTCTTCTAAATCAATCATTTCCTGATCAGAAATATCCAGAATGGCCTCCGGCTGCCGGCATATTTTACAGATAAGCAACGAGCGCAAATATTGCAGTAAGCCCAAGGAAAAGCGTTTGGTATTCATGCCTTGGCCATAGATGTCATGCAGGAGCTCCAATGCTGCTGCCAAATCTGCCGCCAGCAAAGCAGCGGCCAAACGGGCAAAAACACGGTTATCAACCAGACCAAGAATTTGCGTCAGATCATCCTCTGTTACCGTTTCACCGCCAAAGGAAAAAACCTGATCCAACAGGCCCAGACCGTCCCGCACGCTGCCATCGGCCTCCCTGGCAATTATATCCAGAGCCGCCGGGCTGATATTCATCCCCTCCTGATCGGCAATTTTGGCAAAAAAACTGACTAACTCGGCGAAGGCTATCCTTTTTAGTTCATAACGCTGGCAGCGTGATAGAATAGTGATGGGAACCTTATGCAGTTCGGTGGTGGCAAACATGAAGAAAACGTGCTCAGGCGGCTCTTCCAGAGTCTTCAACAGGGCGTTAAAAGCCTCCATTGTCAGCATATGGACTTCATCTATAATGATAATCTTGTATTTTTCTTTGGTCGGCAGGAAACGCAGATTCTCCTTCAGATCACGGATTTCCTGAATCCCGCGATTGGAAGCCCCGTCAATTTCATGCAGATCAAGGGAGGTGCCGGCCTTGATCTCCTCACATGATGAGCAGTGATCGCAGGGCGCCTCAGCGGAATTATGGCAGTTCAACGCCTTAGCCATAATCCTGGCCAGAGTTGTCTTACCAACCCCTCTTACCCCGCTGAAGATCATAGCATGCGCCACGCGCTTGCGTCTCAGAGCATTTTGCAGAATCCGCACGATGGTGCTTTGACCAACAACATCCTGAAATTTCTGCGGGCGGCATTTTCGGGCCAGAACAAGATAGGACATTTTTCAATTAGGAGCTAATTAGGGGGGCAGGAAATTAAATCACAGTTATAAAAAAAGATAGCCAGGCACCCCTGCGGCACATAAAGGGAATCACTACCGTTGCTTCCTCCCGGATCTGGCGGGGTTCATGAGCCTCTATTGCGCAGGACCCGGCTATCAAAACTGTAAACCAACAAGTCGTATCTATATGAAATGGCGGAGAAGGTGGGATTCGAACCCACGGTACGTTGCCGTACACACGCTTTCCAAGCGTGCTCCTTCGGCCTCTCGGACACCTCTCCGGATAAATCGGCCGTTAATGCTCGGCATTACACCGCAATAACAGCCAACCTACGAGCCGGGCAGTCTACAACCAAATGACTTTTTTTAAAAGTACAAAAAGTAGATTGTTTGTTTTTTTGTCACAGCAATTCATCAAGGCGCTAAATATTACAGATTTTATCGCGGGCTTACGGTCACAAAAAGAACGAACTTGATCGTCTGGCCATATGTAACTCTGCATAATCTCTTTACACTTTTTTAATGATACCGGAGCTTACCTGTGTTTTACTATAAATGCCAGGGTATTATCCGGCAGTTTCGCACCGCCAAACTACAAACAACATATAACACAATGGAT
The DNA here is from genome assembly GCA_013151175.1 of Deltaproteobacteria bacterium. GTDB lineage: Bacteria > Desulfobacterota > Desulfobulbia > Desulfobulbales > VMSU01 > JAADIV01. The sequence continues at coordinate 14,486 of JAADIV010000229.1, forward strand.
ATAAAAATATTGACCGCCGCAGGCTTTGCGGGCGGGGCCGTCTTAACCTGGTTTATAATGAACCTGCAATATCGCGGCAGAGCGAATATTCATCGGGAAAGAGAGAGACAAAAAGATACCAGGCTAAATGAGCTAGCCAACGAATCAGAAGATTTACAGCGGCATATCACCGCCAAAAACACGGAAATCACCGTTTTGACGGAGAAACAGGCAGTGTTGCGGGAAAATATCGCCGCGCTCCACACCAAATTGACTGATTTGCACGATTATAACGCTATGCAGGTCAAATCAGCAAAAGAAGCCAAAAAAGATTTATCGCATACATTCAAGGCGTTATCCTCTGATATACTGAAAAACAACAGCCAGTCATTTTTGCTCCTGGCCAAAGAGGTCTTGAACAACGTCCAGCAGCAGAATAATAGCGAACTTCACAAAAGTACCACCGCGATTCAGGAGTTGTTTAAACCAGTGCAGACATCCCTGCAGCAGGTGGATCAACAGATAAAGATGGTGGAAAAGGAGCGTCTGGCCGCCTACACCTCGCTTACCGAACAAATCAAAAACATGGCAGCGGCTCAAAACAGGTTGCAGAGCGAAACCTCCAGTCTGTCCCAAGCCCTGCGCACACCCACGGTACGCGGGCGTTGGGGCGAGATGCAGCTGCGGCGGGTGGTTGAGCTGGCTGGCATGCTTAGTCACTGTGATTTTATTGAACAAGAATCGGTGGACAGCGGCCAGGGACTTTTAAGGCCTGATATGATCGTCCATCTGCCAGGTCATAAAGATATAATTATCGATTCTAAAGCCGTTCTTCAGGCCTATATTGAGGCTTCGGAGACCAAGGATGAAGACATAAGGACGGCAAAATTAAAGCAGCATGCCCGGCACGTCAGAGAGCAAATCAACAAATTATCGGCCAAATCATATTGGGCCCAATTCAGCAATTCACCGGAGTTTGTAGTTCTCTTCCTGCCGGGGGAGAATTTTTTCAGCGCCGCCCTGGCACAAGACCCGAAGCTCATTGAATCCGGGGTGAACCAACGCGTAATCATCGCCACCCCGACAACTCTCATCGCTTTGTTGAGGGCAGCCGCCTATGGCTGGCGGCAGGATAAGATTGCCTTCAACGCCCAAAAAATCGGTGAAATCGGCAAAGTTTTGTACGACCGTCTGCAAACCCTGGGCAATCATTTCGGTGACATAAAAAAAGGGCTGGACCGCACTATTGGCGCCTATAACAAGGCTGTAGGCTCATATGAAAGCCGAGTAATGGCCACCGCCCGCAGATTCGGCGATCTGGATCCATCTCTTAACGTGCAAGAGACGGAACTGGCCAATATAGAGATCGCCACCCGTACTCCAACCGAACGGAAAATTATTTCCAGTCCATAACATAAGAAAATATTCTAGCTGCCATTCTTATATTTGGGCAACTATGTTATATAGCAAAAAAAAATTATTGGAACCGCCGGAGCTTTCGTCATATAATCAACAATAAAATACCTTACTCTGAAAAAACCTGGGAGAATTAGATGAACTTAGGGATTAACGGCCTTGGCAGAATAGGAAAATTATCAATCTGGCACCATGTCGGCCGCAAGCATTTTCCCGGCATCGTTGCCAATATTGGCCGCAATGTCGGCCGGAGCCTTGCCGATATTGCGGCCTCCATTGAACGGGACAGTACCTATGGCAGACTCGGTAATTTTCTGCACGGATTTAAAGGCGGTCGCGTAATTCAGAACCTGAATGAAGCCGAAGGCTCAATGACGATAGACGGGCTGCCGGTAAAAATTCTGCGTGAATCACGGAATCCAGCCGCTATTAAATGGCAGGAAAATAATGTCCGGCTGGTGGTCGATACAACCGGCTCCTTCACCGACCCCACCGCCAAATCAGAGAGCGACGGTGGATCGTTAAGGGGCCACCTGCAGGCAGGCGCCGAAAAGGTCATCCTGTCGGCGCCTTTTAAGATTAAGGCCCACGGACTATCCATGCCGCCTGACGCGGTTACCACCGTCATGGGGATCAACACCGATGATTATATGCCCGCCAAACACTGCCTGGTTTCTGCCGCCTCATGTACCACCACCTGTCTGTCATACATGATTAAGCCGCTGCTAGATCATTTTGGCGCCGACAGTTTTTTAAGCGCCTCAATGATGACCGTCCACGCCGCCACCGGCAGCCAGCAGGTGCTGGACAGACTGCCAAAGGCCGGCGCCCGCGATCTGCGGAAAAGCCGTTCGATATTGAATAATATAATTCTCACCACTACCGGGGCCGCCAACGCCCTGAAACTGGTTATTCCGGAGATGGGTAATATTGGTTTCATTGCCGAGTCAGTACGGATTCCCACTTCAACCGGGTCATTAATTATTCTGATAATGAATATGCAGGACGATATTAAAAATCCGGTAAAACGCGATTTAATTAACTCCATATACCGCGATTACGCCGCCAATTCATCATACCTGGTCTATAGCGAGGAACAAAATGTTTCTTCGGATATCATTGGCGCACCGTTTGCGGCCGCGACCATTGAGGGCACTGAAAACCACACCAGAACCGCCTCAATAAAGGTTAACCTGAAAAAGTTGGGCATCAAGGGCGGGACAGAGATAATTGATATTCCTGTAACCCAGGCTGTAATCTATGGTTGGTACGATAACGAATTAGGGAGTTATACTAATATGTTGGGCGATCGCACCGTATCTATGGCAGAGATGATGGTTTAGTGCCTGCGAGACAACTTGGAACTTACCTGCGTCCCCGCAACTCCGGCAGATCTGCGGGAAATATGGGCCATAGAAAAAGACCTGGCCGATGCCTGGACATTCAAGCAGCTATTGGCGGAGTTTGAACTCGCTCCAGGATGGTCGTTTGTCGTCAAGTCCCCTTCCCTGCTGCTCGGTTACATCTTTGGCAGCAAAGTAGCGGATGAGGCGGAAATTCATAAAATCGCCGTTATCTCCGCTTACCGCCGGCGCGGTCTGGCTGATATATTGCTGAGCACCGCCTTTAGCTATCTGGCCGCTCAGGGAACATTCCGATGCTTTCTTGAGGTGCGGCAGAGCAATAAGGCCGCCATCTGCCTGTACCAGAAATACCAGTTCACTCAAATAGGTACCCGCAAAAATTACTACACTTCACCGTTGGATAATGCTATTCTTCTGAAAAAGGGTATTCTCCCCCTTGTATCGTCAAAACACGATTGAGGCAGATAATGAAAAATATAAAGGACATTAATGTCAGCGGCCAAAAAGTCCTGGTACGGGCCGATTTCAATGTACCCTTTGACGAAAACGGCGCAATCAGTGATGACAGCAGAATTTGCGGGGTTCTCCCCACCATAGACTACCTCGTCAAACAAAACGCCAAAATAATTCTTTGCTCCCACTGCGGCAGGCCTAAGGGAGAGCGCCTGAGGAAATACAGCTTGGCGCCAATGGCGGACAGGCTCAGCAAGCTTTTGGGGCGGGAGGTCAAACTGGCTCACGACTGCGTGGGGCCGGAGGTTCAACACCTGGCCGCTACTCTACAGGACGGCGACATTCTCCTCTTAGAGAATCTCCGTTTCCACGCCGAAGAACAAAAAAACGATGCCGCCTTTGCCAGGCAGCTTGCCTCCCTGGCAGACATATACATTAATGATGCCTTTGCAGTTTCTCATCGAGCCCACGCCTCGGTGGAGGGTGTAACCCATTATATGGATGTTTGCGCCGCCGGCTTTTTGCTGCAACGCGAAGTTGATTTTTTTAACCGCTCTATCACCTCACCGGCCAGGCCGCTAGCGGTAGTGATGGGCGGCGCTAAGGTATCCACCAAGTTGGGCGCTATCCGCAATATGTTGGATCGGGTTGATATAATGATTATCGGCGGCGCTATGGCCAATACATTTTTAAAGAGCCAGGGCCATGAAATCGGTAAATCACTGGTAGAGGATGAGCTATTGGACACGGCCAGGGAGTTACTTGAGCTCGCCCGGTCGAAGGGGGTCAAATTTTATCTGCCGGTGGACTGCGTGGCGGCTGAAGAATTCAGCCCGCAAGCGGTTACCAAGCTCAGCACAATCCAGGATATGCCACCGCGTTGGCTGAGTCTGGATATTGGCCCGGCTAGCAGCACACTCTTTGGCGAAGCCCTGGCCGATGCCGGAACAATCGTCTGGAACGGCCCCATGGGAGCCTTTGAGATGGCGCCATTCGCCAGAGGCTCACTGGCCATGGTGAATACCGTTACGGCAAGTCATGCCCTCTCCATAGTCGGCGGCGGCGACACCAATGTGGTAATCAAACAGGCTGGGGCCGCTAGCGAAATATCTTATATATCAACCGGCGGCGGCGCTTTTTTAATGCTCATGGAAGGCAAAGAACTGCCGGGCATCGCAGCCCTGGCTTGATTGTAACTATTCAGACCAACAATGATAAATTTTTCGGAGGATATTTAAGATGAAACGCCGCCCCCTGATTGCCGGAAACTGGAAAATGAATCTCAATATTCCGCAGGCCAGAGAGCTTGCCGAACAAATTAAAGAATCTTGCCAGAATGCCGCCTGTGACGTCATGGTCGCCCCGCCTTTTACGATGCTGCCAGCTCTGGCCGGGATATTCCACGAATCCAAGGTGATACTGGCCGGCCAAAATGTCTGCTGGTCGGAAGCCGGGGCCTTTACCGGTGAGATAGCGCCGCCCATGCTCAAAGAGCTTGGCTGCCAGATGGTGATGGTCGGACATTCGGAACGGCGCCATATCTTCAACGAAGATAACACGATGATAAATAAACGTCTTTTGGGAGCCATGGCGCATGAACTTACCCCAATTCTCTGTATAGGCGAAAAGCTTGCGGCCAGGGAGGCGGGAGAAACATTCACTGTCCTCGAAGAACAGGTGAGAAATGGCTTAATTGACGTTGCAGCGCCGGCTCCCCAGACATTGGTTATCGCTTACGAGCCAGTGTGGGCCATAGGCACAGGTAAAACTGCCAGCGTTGCCCAAGCCCAGGAGGTTCATATCTTTGTCCGCTCAATACTAGCTGATATCTTTGATAAAACTATTGCCAGTCAATTGAGAATACTGTATGGTGGCTCGGTAAAACCGGGCAATATTGATGAGTTGATGGCGCAGGATGATATTGATGGCGCTCTTGTCGGCGGGGCAGCATTAGAAATAGCGTCCTTTGACCGGATTATTAATTTTTCGTGAGAGCCGCTTGCGCTGCCTGACTTTTTTTGAGGTAGGAAAAAACAAATTATGATTACATTATTAACTGTTCTCCATGTGAGTGTTTGTGTCTTTTTAATTGCCATTGTTCTTCTGCAACACGGCAAAGGCGCTGACATAGGTGCGTCATTCGGCGGTGGTTCCAGTCAGACGGTTTTTGGTTCTGACGGGCCGTTACCCTTGTTGAATAAGGTGACAACCACCAGTGCCATTGTTTTTATGGTCACCTCGGTTGCTCTGGCCTATAATTCCGCTCATATGTCAAAAAGCTCAGTCATGCAAGGAGTTACTGCCCCGATTTCACAACCGGCCGCCAACACCACTCCGATTTCGATTCCGCTCCCAGCTACAAACCAGGCCAGTAAATCTGCCGCTAGCGGGAAGGCAAATGCCGAATTCCCCGGAAAGATAATGACTCCTTCTCATGACAGCAAGATGCCTGCCGGTAAAAAGACAAAATAATTTTAGAATTTGTTGCCGAAGTGGTGGAACTGGTAGACACGCTATCTTGAGGGGGTAGTGGGCAACGCCTGTGCGGGTTCGAATCCCGCCTTCGGCACCATTTGTTGACGAAAGAAATTAACAATATCAACTTCTAAAAGTCTTGTGCTGCGTTCACCCGCTTAAAAATTTTCGCCATAAATTTTCTGCCTGGACCTGGCAGAGGCTTCCAGTACTCCCACCGGATCAAGGTAATCAAAAACTAACGCCTTTTTATCTTTCTCCGGACGCAGAATACGACCAATGGTCTGTAACACCCGTCCCGAAAATTTGATGGGAGTAGCCAAAAATAAGCTAGCCAGGCCAGGCGCGTCAAAGCCTTCACCAATTAATTGTATGGTGGCAACCAGAATTTTTATTTTATCGTCCCGCAGGCCTGCTACTATTTTTGCGCGTTCTTCGGTATTTACCCGACCAGTCAGCACAGCCGGTTTTCCGCCTCTCTCCGTAATTAATTCAGCCAATCGTTCACAATGTTCCACCCGGTCTGAGACAACCAGAATTGTCCTGCCGCTTTTTGACTCCTTTATAACGTCACTGGCTATAAGGCGGTTGCGGTCATCGTCCAGGGTGAGGCAGCTCATCATGGCGGCATAATCATTCCTGTAGTTATAGACAAAAGCGGTGGGTCTTAAGATGATTTCAGGTTTAAGCACAGCGCCGCTCTCCTGTAACTCGCGTGGATCTACCAAGTGTACCCGGCGGCCCAGATAAAAATATATAAGCTTAGTCAATACATCATCGCGGCGATAAGCAGTGGCAGAGAGGCCAAGGCTGTACTGAGCGGTAAAAGCGGTAATTACATCGGTGAATAATGAGGCGGGTACCCGATGGCATTCATCTACCAGAATATGGCCGAAAAGCGGCGGCAATTCTTCTAGATGTTTACGGACTGAGTTAACAATAGCAATAGCCACAGTAACCGGGCCAATGGTATAACGGCCATCGCCAATCAGTCCGGCCTCAATCCCCAAAAACTCCCTGATTTTGGCGGCCCATTGGAAGAGCAGCTCCTTGGTATGAACAATTACCAGGGCCGGCTGCCCCCGCATGGCAATAACCTTAAGGGCCATAACGGTTTTGCCGCTGCCGGTACCGGCCTCCAACACGCCAAAATCCCGGCCGATAATATCCTTGACCGCCGCCTGCTGATATTTTCGTAGCTGGCCTTTGAATTCGAATAATACCGGCGGCAGTAAGCGGCGCTGGTCGATAATTTCCGGTTTTATACCGCAAATATCCAGACAGGCTAGTACCGCATCTCTGGCCAGGCCACGCGGCATGATAAGTCCTTTTTGCCGCTCCCGATAATAATAAAGATGGCGGGGAAATTTCTTCCCCACCCCCCAACGTGAATACTTTTGGGCGGCCTGATACTTGGGATTTGGCAGAGTGAGCTTTTTCTTTAAAAAAATCACTACCTGCTCAGGCGCGTGCCTCAGGACACATTCTGAATTTACGGTGAGGGTTAATGTATTGGCCATTATGTTTTGTTTTTTGGTACAGTTAGATTATCCTGGATCCTATCTCAAAGTAAGTTCCAGTTTGACTTTTTCCATTTAAATTGAGATACTGGCGGGTACAACAGCCCGGATCTATCAGTCCTAATAGCAGTAAAAAATATTTTCCCAAAAGATACAATGACTAATAAATTTAAAATTTCATCATGGGATGAAGCGGGGAGTTGCCCACAAGCTCTGGAGCATCCAGACTGGTGAAAATTGAAATAAGGAACCTTGCCAAGAGCTATTGCCTGGCACATGGGCATCAACACCACGTTTTTTCGGATATAAGCTTAACTGTGGAATCTGGCAGCCTGTTGGTTATCTTGGGGCCGTCCGGTTGTGGGAAATCGACACTCCTGAATATAATTGCCGGTCTGAAAAGGGCATCATGCGGCACAATATTGGCGGATGGAAAGACCATTGACGGCCCATCTCCGTCCCGTAACCTGCTTTTTCAGAATCCCCGACTGCTACCTTGGCTGACCGTGGCGGAGAATATTGCCTTTGGCTGCCGCATCAGGGGAGATAAACAAAATTTGGCAAGCCGCGTTTCGGAGGTAATCAAGGTGATGAGTTTAACCGCCTTTGCCAATGCCTACCCCGCCGAATTATCGGTAGGGATGACCCAACGGGTCAGCCTTGCCAGCGCTTTGCTCGCCGATCCCAAGCTTCTCCTTTTGGACGAGCCTTTCAGCTCATTGGATACCTTTAAACGCCAGGCGTTGCAGCAAGAGGTCATAAAGATGTGGCAGCAGAGACATATCACCACAATTGTTGTTACCCATGACATTGATGAGGCGATAAAGCTTGGTCAGCGCATTATTTTAATGGCCGGCAAGCCATGCACCATCCACAAGATATATGATGTCAACCTCACCTACCCCCGCGATTATGAGAATATTGAATTTCTTAATCTGAGAGCCAGTGTCATCAATGAATTAAGTAAAAATTATGTTGAGGGATAAGCGCTAATGTTCAGTAGAAGGAAGTTCCTTAAAGGAATTACCGGGGCGGCTGGCTCACTACTTTACGGTGGCCAGTCTCTACCGGCGCTAGCCCGGACAAAAAAGACCCTGCGGCTTGGCTATCTGCCCATAACCGATGCCACTCCCCTTCTCATTGCCCATGCCAGGGGCTATTTCACCGATGAAGGACTGCGGGTCGAACGTCCTATCCGTATCCGCAGCTGGTCATCTTTGATGGAATCATTTCTGACCAATAAATTTGATGTTACGCATATGTTGCTGCCGATTCCCATCTGGATGCGTTTCAAAAAAGAGGTGCCGGTAAAAGTTCTGGCCTGGGATCATACCAACGGCAGCGCCATTACCGTACGGGCCGATACCGGAATTAATGGTTTTGCTGATCTGGGCGGTAAACAAATTGCAGTGCCCTACTGGTATTCCATGCACAATATTATTCTGCAGATGGGACTGAAAAAGGCCGGCCTTACCCCTGTTATTCAGCCGCAATCACAACCTCTGACAAAAAGGCAGACCAATCTGTTCATTCTGCCGCCGCCAGCTATGCCAACCGGCCTGGCAGGCCGTAAAATTGACGGTTATATCGTTGCGGAACCGTTTAACGCTCTGGCTGAGTTAAAAATAAATGCCAGAATCATGCGATTCACCGGCGATATCTGGCAGAATCATCCCTGCTGTGTAGTGGTGATGAAAGAGACTTTCCTGAAGCAGGATCCGATTTTCACTCAAAAAGTTATAAACGCCATAGTTCGGGCACAGCTTTGGGCTAAACAAAACCCGGTGCAAACCGCTCATATCCTGTCGAAACAGGGCGGCGGTTATTTGCCTGTTTCAGAGCAGACCCTCTTGCGGGTATTCACTAAATATGATCTGGCGACCTACGGCAGTCCGGTCAAACCAACCGCCATCAGACATCCAGGCTGGCATAGCAGCCGGATAGATTTTCATCCCTATCCCTATCCATCCGCCTCCAGTTTTATTGTCAGAGCCCTTGCCGAAACTTTGGTAGAAGGCGACCATACTTTTTTGAATACGCTTGATCCGGAGTTTGCCGCCCAGGATTTGGTTGATGATTCATTTGTTAAAAATGCCATTAATCAGGTCGGCGGCCTGGGTAAATTTGGCGAAATCAATCTGGACACTCCCTGGGAACGGGAAGAGATCATCGATTTATGAATATTTTCAGGAAATATCTAACCAAACACCGGCCAATTTGCCAGCAGGATTGTTCCGTCGCCGATAACAGCGGCCTGTTCATATATGTTATTCTGGGAGTTATTATCTTTATCCTGATCTGGGCCGCAGGCGGTTATGCGATATTGAGTCAACCAGATTTCAAGCAATTTTCAGGTTTTTTGCCCATTCCCACCATCAAAGCCCTAGTCCATCTGAGCGGTGATCCGTCCTTCTGGCATGCGGTTACTGCCAGTTTGCGGCGAATCTCTGTCGGTATTGGCATAGCGTTTATACTGGGGATGCCTAGCGGTCTGCTCATCGGCTATTTTCGTAAAATACAGATTGCCTCATACACACCGATTCAATTTATCCGAATGATCAGCCCTCTGGCTTGGATGCCAATTGCCATGCTTATCTTCAAGACCTTCGAGTCAGCCATTTATTTTTTAATCACCATGGCAACTGTCTGGCCGATTCTGCTCAATACTGTAATGGGCGTTGAACGGGTTAACATTCAGTGGCTGCAAATGGCCAAAATCCAGGGGGCAAAACCATATCAGATCATGCTGTATGTCGTTTTGCCGGCCTCAACCCCTTATATAATTACCAGTCTGCGCCTGGCTCTGGGAGTCGCCTGGATTGTTCTGGTACCGGTAGAATTTTTGGGGGTTTCTAGCGGTTTGGGATATATTATTAATGACGCCAGGGACACCATGGAATATGACCGGCTCATGGCTATTGTTGTCGCCATCGGCATTATCGGCTTTATTCTTGACGGTTCAATTCAATTAATCCGGCAGCTATTCCGTTGGAACTGGTCAAAATAGCCGGCCGTCTAAGCGGTGGCAATTACAAATCTCTGGCCGGCAATTTCAACTATATCACCTTGGTGGAGCTGAGCGCCACGGCGAGTGTCAACCTTGCCATTCACCTCTACCTCACCTGCCCGAATCCTTATCTTAGCCTCGCCGCCGGATGAAACCGCCTGGGACAATTTTAAAAACTGGCCCAGGCGGATTGACTGATCCCGTATCCTTATTTCGATCTTCGGCATGGATTTTTACACATAGTAATCATAAATATCCCGAAATATATCTAGGGATTTTTATGGTCGGAGATATCTGAAACATCAGCGCTTCAGGGATAACCTGGAACGCTACTATCTTTTCGCCTTTCAGCTCCCGGGTAAGCCACCACTTTTTATTTTTTCATCATAGCACCGGTGGCGGTGAAGTCGCCATTGTAGGTTCCTCTGGTAAAATCAGAATTTATCAGGTCAGTACTGTTAGCGACACTACTGGTGATAGAGGCAGATTGAGCGTCTGGATCCATGCTGACCATAATACTGTCCATTGCAGCATCAAGGCCGGTATGATCGGCTTTAAAGGCGTCATGCATAAGGTCAATCGAGTCGCTTACGCCCTCAGCCTGGAGAATCGGCTGCATACTTGTACGCAGGGCATTGGCATGGGTTTTCAACTCGGTGGCGGTAAGTTTGGAAAAGTCGCTGCCAGCAAAATATTGACTGGGAACCATTCCGGCAGTATTTGCCACAATCAGATTAGTAAGCGTGGTGATATTGACTGTGTGGCCGACATCAGCCGCAGTACCGGCAGAGTAAAGGTGATATGTCTTGTTGCCCACAGAACCGTCAGCCCGCAGCATATAAGGAGCCGTTAAGCCGCTGACGTCAACCGAGTACATACCACTGGTATCAATGTTAACGGTTTTTGTCTGCGCATTGCTATCTTTAATTGTCACTTTCCCAACAAGCGGATTACCGGTAGCCACAGTGCCTGATAAGGTAGTTGTTGCAGGTGCGGCAGAACCTCCGCCACCGCTGCCACAAGCGGATAATAGCAGGGCTGCAACCGCAAACAAAATTACAGTAGGGGTAAAGAGATTCACTCTTTTCATGTTTTTTCTCCTATTGTCTGAAAACTACTTTAATAATGTGAAGCCACGCCAGGATGGCGTGGTGAAAGACACGCAAAACATAATACATATGATAATTAAGTCAATAAAACAAAACATATTTGGGGAGAATTTAGACGTTTCAGCACCTGTTCATATGTCACATATGAGAAGACCAAAATGGGCGAAGATGGGTTGCTAGTGAACTTTTACGTTTCGGCTTACAGCTTAAGCAGATCAATGAGACGGGGGTAAACAATATCAATTTTTTGGTTTGGCTGGTTTGGGTCAATCAGATCATGGCCAAGATTCAGATCCGCAGCAAACTCATAGGTAGTGACGTTGGCCGACCTGGCCTGCCAGCTTTTAACAAGATCCATTGTGAGAGCGTTATTGACGGTGTTGTCATTGGCGTTGGTAACCACCACTATCCTGCCTGCGGTTGGAGGCGCACGCCGGGCCGCCGCCTGAGTGGCAAAGCCAAGCCGGAGGATTTGGGCCAGGGCATGCATGGAATAACGGGGATAATCATACCTTGGTAGTACCTTCTCCCGTAAAACCTGATCCTTCCATATAAACGAGTCTGGCAGGAGCATATGGATATTCATGGCGGCCGCAGTCAGCAATGACGGTATTTTTTTAAAGCCAAATGAGGGGGAAATAATCACCGCTAATTTGATATCACTCCGATTTTGCGCCGCCCAGGCGGTAATTACCCCGCCGGCAGAAAGCCCCATCATCACAACCTGCCGGCCCAGTCCCTGGGCAATATCAACAGTATCGTCCGCATAGGTCACCATTTCTTCGGCCCGCAACTTGGCATGCGCTTCTGTCATCCGGTCAGCCAGACCGTGGTGGGGAAGAGGCGCAATAAGCACATTATAGCCCAAATCATAGAGCTTCCGTCCTAGCCGATGAAATTGTCTTGGGCAGCTGGTATAGCCATGTACCAGAATAATAGCGCGAGGCATCTTTTTATCATGGGTCATTAATTGCAGGCGGCAAGCCGGGTTCATCCCCTGCGGCTCGTCAGCCCGCATGACTTTGACACGCCGCAGAGCCTCCGCATAAGTTCGCGCCGGGTGTGAGTGAGACAATAAACCAGTAATATCCCAAGGTATTAAGATCATATAAGCTGCCAGGCCAATGCCGGAAATTATCCCAATAATCCACCATTGCCGCCCGTTGGGTTTTAACTTTTCAGGGATCATTGCAATGTCCCGCGATAATTGAAACTACTGAGTCTGGCGGGCCGGTGGCTGCCGGTCAGCTGGCCCCAGAGTTGACCAAACTCTTTTTTGCCGATACGGGCGCCGGACAGATCTACAACCACATAATTAACGCCATAGTCCTTTAATTCCTGCAGGACGGGCAATAAGGAAAAGGGCTCTGCCGGCAGGGCCGTAGTTGCGCTGCCGTTTTGCCGCAATATAAATTTTTCACCCCTGGGGCTGACAAATGGTTTATCGTAGATGAAAAAA
>JAADIV010000027.1 GCA_013151175.1 Deltaproteobacteria bacterium
AAAATTGGTTCATAAAGAAACAGCCAACGAGAAATTATTACGGCGGGCAATGGCGAGAATCAAGGCCAAAATTAATGCGGAAAAAGAGGCCAGAGAGATAAAAAAAGACATCTCTAATCTGGTAAAGGATCTGCATCATATGCCTAAAGCGGTGAAAAAAACACCGCCGGCGGCAGCGCCTGTGCCTGTTGCCGCAGCGGCGGACAACCGTTTACGGGGGCAACAAGCGCAAGGCTCATCTCACGCGGCCATGGACAAGGCAAAGCGGCAATATTATATGGCAATTTCAAGGCGGATACACGATAATTGGTCTCTGCCGGAAGCCCAGAATTGGAGCCCTGCGTTAGAGGCCACCATTGTTATAGTCGTCCGCCGGGATGGCGTTGTAACAAGAACTTTTTTTGAAAAAAAATCGGCAAATACATATTTTGACCAGTATGTTGAGAAGACAATTAATGATTCAACTCCAATGCCAGCTTTCCCTGCCGCTATCAGGGAGAAGCAGTTGGAGATCGGTCTGAGATTCAGACCAAGCGGCATGTTTTAAATGAGACGGTAACAAATGAAACGGTTTCCCAAATTACTCGCAATCATCGTTGTATTGAGCGGTATTTTTTTCTCTTACACAGCCAGGGCGCGTGTATATCTTGATATTACCTCAGCCGATCTGCGTAAATTACCAGTTGCCATCCCCCCTTTTATTGACCCGCGGCACCCGGATGTCATAACAGCCAAGGGTAGCAAAATGGCGCTATTGGCCGGCAAAGCTCTGGCCCTGCACGGTTTTATCAAGATCATTCCAACCAAATCATCCAGTAACGACCGGAGTGCCGATTGGAAGGCCATGGGAGCCGATTTTGTCATGCTTGGTAATTATAATACAGGCGGCAAGACAGGTATGACCCTGGAAATACGCTTTATTGATACCAGTGACGGCCGGATGATTATCGGCAAGAGATATAGGGCACCGTGGTCAAAACAGGGAAATATGATCCGCAAATTCTGCGATGAGGTAATTTACCAACTCACCGGCACTATGGGGATCAGTAATACCAAAATCGCTTACGTCTCTGATCAGACCGGCAGTAAGGAGGTTTATCTGACCGATATTCTGGGTGAAAACAGCCGCCAGGTTACCAATCACCATAGTATTACAGTTTCGCCCAGATTTTCACCGGATGGCAGTGAATTGGCCTACACCTCATACCATCGGGGGAACCCTGATCTTTATCTTACTAAACTTAGTCAAAGCCGGATAACCAGGGCAATTTCCTGGCGCCATGGTCTGAATATCGCGCCAGCCTGGTCGGCAAATGGCAAAACCATGGTGGTTACCCTGAGTCGTGGCGGTAATTCCGATCTTTATTTGATGACCATAAACGGCCGCATTATCCGGCGGCTGACAAAAAACAACGGTATCAATATTTCTCCTTCATGGGCGCCAGACGACCACCGCCTGGCCTTTGTCTCCGATCGCGGCGGTAATCCCCAAATCTACATTATGGATATGAGAAGCCGCACGACCACAAGGCTAACCTACGCAGGCGATGAAAATACTACCCCAAACTGGTCGCCGAATGGTAAGATGATTGCCTACACCGGCAGGGTGGGCAGCACCCACCAGATATTTGTCATTGCCCCTGATGGTGGATCCCCCACTCAACTTACCAGATATTGGGGCGACTATGAATCGCCGTCTTGGGCGCCGGACAGCCGGCAGATAATATTTTCCAGATCCCGTAACGGGAAAAGACAGCTCTGCCGGATGTTTATTAAAGGACGGGCGGTAATACCAATCCCCAATCTTAAGGGCAATCAGGCCTTCCCGCAGTGGTCGCCCAGGCTAAAGTATTAACCGGAAGTAAGAGGAGCAATAAAATGAAATACCGAATTAGTTCGTTGGCTGTTCTCGTGTTCCTGCTGCCACTCATCACGCAATGCGCTCCGGTTCAGGACGTTAATAACCTGGCTCTGAGGGTGCAGAATATCAACAGCCGCGTTGTCAAAATTGACAAAACCATTGATAAACTCAGTAACCCGCAGCGATTGGATCGTGTGCAAAGCAAACAGGCGGCCATAAGTAATACCATTGACAGCCTGAACGCCGATATTCTCCAGGTAAAAGGCCGCCTTGAGGAGAACCTCCATAATTACCAGATTATGAGGGAAGATAATAAGCGGCTCAAGGCAGATATGAATAACAAATTCGCCGATTTAGCCGATCAAATTGCTCTCCTGACGGATCAGCTAAATCAAACGAATGAGCATATTGCCGCCGTTAAGCAAGCGGGGCAGGATACCGATAACACGGCCAAGGCGGCCATATCTCAGGCCAAAGCGGCTGCGGTCGCGGCCCACACATCTCTGTCCAGGGCCAAGCTAGCGCTGACTCAGGCCAGATCGGCGGCAGCCAGGGCCGCAAGTGCCAGGGAAATAGCCTTAAAGGCCGAGAAAAGGGTCAGAACCAGTCATAAATCAGCCGCCAAACCACTGCGCCAAATCGTTCCCAGTCAAAAAAAGATGACCCCGGCGGCACAAAAAAAGGCCGCAGCGGCAGCCAAGGTTAAGAGATATAATAAGGGCCGCAAGCTTTATGATAAGGCCTTGAATCTATTCAGAAAAAGGAAATTTACCAAATCATACCGGGCCTTCAGCCAATATTTGGGCAAATATCCCAAGGGCAAATTGGCGCCCAACGCCCAATTTTGGATGGGCGATTGCTATTACAGCCGGCATGAATATGAGCTTGCTATTCTGGAGTATCAAAAGGTTATCGCCCATTTCCCCAAGAATGCCAAGGCCCCGGCCGCCTTACTAAAACAGGGACTCGCCTTTGAAAAGCTCAAGGATAATGACACCGCCAAAATTGTCTATAGGAAATTACTAACGAAATATCCCCACAGCGAGCAAACAAAAACCGCAAAAAAGAGGATTGCGACACTTAAATAAATGAAATAAACAAGCAAGATTGCTTTTTCTCAGGCAATATGCTAAAAACTTCCTCCTACATATTGTATTTTTGCCTGGGTGGCGGAACTGGTAGACGCAAGGGACTTAAAATCCCTCGGGTGTATGCCTGTGCGGGTTCGACTCCCGCCCCAGGCACCAGTGTAAGGGGTAAATCCACTATTAATAAAGGATTTGCCCCTTTTTTGTTTTCATGTTATGCGCCGATTTGTGTTAGGAACCGGAAGATTAAAGGGGCGGCAGTATTAGTTACGGAATAATTTACTCTGGGATTTTGCGGTTTTCTTTCCGTGGTGTCATTGACGTTGAAATAGTTGACTATCATAAGGGGTAGCATCATGGTAAAAAAATTAGCTCCAATTACTCCCCGCGAAGTTTTGTTGGAAGAATTCCTTAGACCTATGGAAATAACACAAAATAAGTTGGCTAAGGACATCAATGTGCCTGCAAACCGAATAAGTCAAATTATTCATGGCAAACGAGAAATAACTGCTGACACAGCTTTAAGGTTTGGTAAATATTTTGGCATAGAGCCTGAATTCTGGATAAACCTCCAAGCGCGTTACAACTTGAAAGTGGCCAGAAATAAAGTAGGTAAAAAGATCGAAAGGGAAGTGTGCAGCTATTTACAGAGAGCAGGAAACTATAATCTTTTATCTGCATAGTCCATGTCGTACATATAGTAAATTTGGCAAACAGCTCCAGTTTCGTTCCCCGAGGGCGATATAAAGGGGATGGATACTACCCTTTAAAGTAGCACCAGGAAACAGTGAAAAGGGTAGCGTCCCCTGATTCTCTATAGTTACCAAAACATTAATGAATTACACCTTGACAGATAAAACAATGCGGGCCATGGTTTTGCTTGAACCTGGGAGGCCACTGGAGTTGATGACCGTGCCTCGTCCGGCGCCGGGAGCGGGGCAATTGCTGATAAAGGTTGAGTGTTGCGGGGTGTGCCGCACCGATCTCCATATCCTTGACGGTGAATTGTCCGAGCCATCTCTGCCCCTTATTCCTGGGCATGAGATTGTTGGCAGGGTGGAGGCGGTTGGTGAGGGCGCTGACACCGCCCTAATCGGCCGCCGGGTAGGAGTTCCCTGGCTGGGGGGTGTTTGCGGTCATTGTCATTTTTGTTTAACCGGGCGGGAAAATCTCTGTAATACCCCAAAGTTTACGGGCTATCAGATGAATGGCGGTTACGCGGAATACACGGTTGCCGTACCTGATTTCTGTCTGCCCGTACCAGCCAATTATGATGCCGTCCATGCCGCGCCTCTTCTCTGCGCGGGCTTAATCGGTTTTCGCGCTCTGCAAAAGGCCGGAAAGGCGGGACGTCTGGGG
>JAADIV010000005.1 GCA_013151175.1 Deltaproteobacteria bacterium
GGGATTATTTTTTTGCAAAAATGACTTTCCAGGTAGTTCTTTATTTTATGCCTCATTGTTTCATCAATTGTCACAAAATTTGCGAGACTGACAACATGCTCAAAGTCGAGGACAAAAGGACGTTCGGGTATCTTGCCCGGGAGCATTTGCATATAATGCAAAAGATCAACATCCGGACGGTCTGATTTGTCGAAGAGCACTTTCTGTGCCTTGGCAATGATATGGCGAGCCAGCCATGTGTCACCGAACCTGAGATAAAGAGGATATATTTTACGTAATATTGTTTTAGGCGGTGGAATAATATAGGTAATCCCGGGAGGCGGTTCAAGCCTAAGAGACGCATACATATCATGGAGCGGCTTGTAGTTGCGATAAACAAGT
The DNA here is from genome assembly GCA_013151175.1 of Deltaproteobacteria bacterium. Lineage (GTDB taxonomy): Bacteria > Desulfobacterota > Desulfobulbia > Desulfobulbales > VMSU01 > JAADIV01. The sequence continues at coordinate 382 of JAADIV010000005.1, forward strand.
TGAACTCTCATTTTATTTGCCCGCTGTAATGATATAGCCATTTGACAGGTCAAATTTATTAAAGAGAGAGGCAAAAGCACACAGAGGATATGTGGAGTATTGGTTTACCAATATGCCCAACAGGTCGGCCATCCCGTCTGTCCGCACGATTCCGCTTTTTTGGGACTGTTTTTTCTGGCTCCATTGTTTTTTTTCGTGATAATGGTAGGTTGCCAGGCAAATACTTGCCCAGCGAAGGAGGTTAACGAAAGGGTATCCGTAAGATACTATGTTAATATTCCTGAATTTATTTTTTTTTAGTAACTGAATGATATCGTTTTTCTCGTATCTTCGGAGGTGTCCTACAATTTCATCATGTCGCGACCAGAATTTCATCCTTGAAGGTACCGATAATATGAGCTGTCCCTGATCACGTAATAAGCAATATGCTTTCTGGACAAAGGCTTCATCGTCTTGTACATGCTCCAGGACCTCACAGGCGATTACACAGTCATATTGCTGGGGAAGGACCAAAGATGAAAAATCCGAGATAATGAGTTCAAATCGTTCATGCAGGGAGACGTCCAAACGGTCGTATAAAAACTGCGTTTCCACATTATAATCAACAAGGGTCCCATGGTTAAAAAGTCGCAACAGTTCTTGCGATAGTTTTAAATTTCCGGCACCAATTTCCAGGAAATTATGACCCGGGCGAATCATGTGTAAAATTTCGTAGCGTCGAAACAGATATCGAGGCGGGTAATAAGTCATTATAAGAACAGGGCGCTCATTCGGTTTTTAATATTATCAATCGAGAATTTTTCCAGATAGAGCTGACGTCCTCTTTCGCCGATCCCGTTAAGTTCATTGCGGTGGTTACCGGCCCATCTGATGGCCTGGGCCAATGCTTCCGCATTGCCTTGGGGTACGATCAGGCAATTTTTTTTATCAATAAAGCCGGCCTCTTCATCGGTTTCACCAATGATAACCGGCCGGCCCATTGCCATAAATTGAAATGTTTTGCCGGTGATCACACGCCGCCCCTGTCCCGTATTTCCGAAAGGCCCGCCAAGTCCAATGGTTGCATGCTTGATAACTCCTGGTAATTCGGCAAAATTGATCCAGTCATGATGGCTGACATTGCGCAATTGGCAATGGTCTATGGTTTTATGGAAGTCTGTCAAATTAACTCGGTTGCCGCCAATAAGTAAAAAATGTATAGGTTCCTTCTGTAAAATCAACGCCGCCTGTAAGATAATATCAACACCATGCAGAGGCAGGAATGATCCGTAAAAAAGAACCTCAAATTTTTTTGATGGGAGCGCTGATGGGCAACTAGCTGGATTAAATAGCTTCTCGTCGGTGCCAACAGGAATAACGTGAATTTTCTCGAGCGGCAGGTGAAACAGCCGGGAAAAATATGCTTTATGGCTGGAAGTGTCTGTTAAGACGATATTTGCATGGTGCAGCACCCATTTTTCATAGGAATAAACAAGAAAATCAAGAAAACCTCCCGGGGGCATCCTTTTTTTTTCGTTGAGCAGACTGTCATATGGCGACATCATGTGATCATAGATTAGAATTTTACGCATTGCAATAACACGAACAGGCCAGAATATCTCGTAGCCGCGGAAGCCTAAAATATAGTAATCAGGATTATCCAGTAACCTGATTTTAATCAGCTTGAAAAGCGTCTGGGCGTAACGAATGATGCCCTTGGCTGTGTTTCTTGCCTGAAATAACCTCAAACCGTTAATTCTCAACAAGGCCTCAATCAATGTTGTCGTCCGGACATATTCAGGAGAATAATATGATAAAACGTAACATACGGTTTTGGTGTTGTTTTTTATTTTATGGGAGTGGTTCTTCATGAACGATTGTCGAGCTTGTGCAGAGGGGGGAGAAGTGCGGTTCCCGTTTCACTCGACCTTGTCATATCGCATCTGGGAAATTTGCTCTGAAATCAGGCCCATCATGAAAACGATAAGGGAACTGCTGAACAGGAGCGCGGACATGTTGGTGAAGCGGCCTAATGCGAACAAGGTATAAAAACAGTAACCGAGAGCCAGGCTGAATAATAATGCGCTGATTGGCAGGAATACCCTGAAAGGGGAAAAGAGCGTGGCTACCTTGGTGATGATGAGAAAAAATCGTGTTCCGTCACTGAGCAGCCTTATTTTACTCTTGCCGATTCTGGCCTTGGTTTTTATGGGAACATATTTGATGCTCCGGCCGCTGCGGAGATAGGCCATGGTAATGGTGGAGGGATAAGAAAACGTGTTGGGCAGCAGATAGATAAACTGCCGGGCCGTGCTGGTTCTGACCAGGCGGAAGCCGGAGGTCAGGTCCTGGATGGGAAATCGAGTCACATAGGAGGCAAACCGGTTGTAGATCTTGTTGGCAATATCACGATGCAGCGAGCTGTCTGATTTGCTGGTCCTGGCCCCGACCACCATGTCGTATTTGTCTTTATGCTCAAGGAGGCGGGCGATATCTTCGGGCTGATGCTGACCGTCGGCATCCATCATAACGGCCCATTCGCCGGCGGCAACGCGCAAACCGCTCTTGACCGCCGCACCGTTGCCGATGTTGTAGGGATGCGGCCAGACGTTGGCGCCCGCGTTCATTGCCACTTCCATTGTCCGGTCGGTCGAGCCGTCATCAATGACCAGTACCTCGAAGTCTGGATGCAACTCCTTGATTTTTCTGATCGTTTCTCCGATGCTCTGTTCTTCGTTATAGGCAGGCAACACGATTGTGACCTCGGGCTTGCCTTGTTGATTGCTCATGACCATTCTCCAGGGAAAGTGTGTGATTATCAGAGGATATTGTCGCAGAGTTTTGTCAAAAAGGCAAGAAGTGAAAGTCGGTTTGTTGGGTTTCGACTTCGCCCTCTCCTCACACACAAGAAATTCTTTAAGGAGAGGCGCAATTGTCCTGCCACAGGGTGGTCCATGCGGATAATATGGCAGAGTTGGTGAATTCTGCAACTTTCGGTTTCATATTTCGCCAAATATGCAAGATAAGCAGGGGGCGCATGGTCAACTATTCCGAAAGATGAGCTTTGTCAGGTTGGAAAAAGATATACAACTTGTATAATAGCCATGCTATGACACGCCCACTTTATTTGAAACTGTTTCGGGAAGACCTGTTTGCCTGGTTTTGCCGATAACCGCCTTGGCCTGCACTCCCCAAAGCCCCGGCTGTCACTGTTGTCCCTGTGGCGGCTTACAGGTTGGATGTAAGGAATAGCTCAGAGTTTCACACCCTGTGACCAGTTCCTGCGGACTTATTTTTGAGCGCATTCTTCGAGACAATCAATTAATGGAACCTATTATAACGCGATAGCTGCTGAGTCCGGACTGTAACTGAAAATGACGAACACAGATCAACCAAAATTACTCAAGTCGAAAATGTTCTGGGTGGGCATTCTCTATTTTGCCGAAGGCTTCCCGCTGGGCATGTTTTACGACGTCTTTCCCGTGCATTTCCGTCAGCAGGGCGTGGAGCTGTGGAAAATCGGCTTTATGAGCCTGCTGGGATTGGCCTGGACGCTGAAATTCCTGTGGGCGCCGGCGGTTGATCATTACCGGCACCATCGCCGCTGGATGTTTGGCGTGGAGCTGCTGATGGGCGGCGTGATGTTGATTTTTGCCAGCTATGCCGCATTTGGGACCTGGGTATGGTTTGCCATCGGCGCGTTTACCCTGTTGTCAGCTACCAACGATATTGCCATTGACGGCTATACCATCGAAATGCTCAATAAAAGCGAGATGGGGTTTGCCAACGGCCTGCGTATCGGCTTTTACCGCGTGGGGATGTTGGCCGCCGGGTTTATTCTGATCCTGAGCGATTACCTGGGCTGGAGCGGTACCTATTTGTGTGCCGCTGTCGTCTTGGCCGCAGCCGGAACGATCATCCTGCTCTATGCCCCGAGTGA
>JAADIV010000095.1 GCA_013151175.1 Deltaproteobacteria bacterium
TTTTTAACCCTCTTATTCATAATGAGCAGGTTAATAAAGAAGGGGCATTCATAGACATATCTTCTTTATCATTCAGCTTCTTATTAGAAGTCTCAAACTATTTATATATCATGCTGACAATACCATTAATAGACGCCGCGCATTATTATGATGCTGTGGGTTGGTTTGAACATTTTGATAAGCAGGGCAAGTATCTGATAACAATATTTTTTATCTGTTTCTCAGTTTTTTTCGTTGAAATAATATATTTTGAATGAACGGAAGGGGTGTGTGCTTTTCGCTGTTACCCAAACCAGAAAATTTTTTTAACCACAGCAACGCGCTATCCGCTGCTGTGGTTGGTAAGGTCAGTTTGACACCTTAGAATCTCTTTTTTAAGGTCAGCCCCCACTCACGCGGGCGGCCATATATCAGATTTGCCGTTCCAAAACTGGTCAGTGTCTGATACCCGTTTACAATATAGGCCTTATCAGTAAGATTGGTGGCAAAGAGTGCAATTTCCCAGTTCCCATCATGGTTAATATAGGTCAGCCGGGCATTGAGCAGGCTGTATCCGGGGGAGGCTACCAGTTCCGAGTTCTGCACATCCTGAAAAGTTTTGCTCTGGTACGTCCAGTCACCACGCAGAGAGATTGAACTGTCTACGCTGATGTCCCAAGTATATTGAGCCCCCAGAGAAGCATTCCATTCAGGTGTTTTGACGGCCTTGGAATTGATATTGAAATCGACAACGCCTGGATCAAGTTCCGTGATCTTGAAATCAACATAGCCAAGGCTACCTGTGATGTCGAAATTGGCGACGGGCCGGGCTTGCATTTCCAGCTCGAAGCCCTTTATTCTAGCCTTGCCGGCATTTTGTATGCGCAGTTGAAGGATGCCATTTGCATCGGCACTGATGCTACCAAGTTGCATGTCGGTATAGTTTGCAATAAAAACTGCACCGTTCAGGCGGAGACGATTGTTCGCCCAATCCGTTTTGAAACCAACTTCATAAGACAATACTCTTTCCGGTGCAAAAGAAGCAACTTGCCCTTCGGAGATAGGGCGACCGTTAAAGCCGCCGCTCTTGAACCCTTTGGTTACCGAGGCATAGACAAGCGCGTCTTCATTTACCTGAAAATCAATACTGCCCATTGGTGTGAAAGAGCTCCAGTTCTTACTGACGGTCGTATTGCCCACCGTTGCCACACCGGAATTATGGCGCACATGGTTTAGAAAATAGTCTTTCTTTTCATAAGAGTAACGGGCTCCGCCGGAGATGCTGACTTTATCTGATATTTTAAAAGTGCCTTGTGAAAATACAGCATAACTCTTGATGTCAATCTCGTTAAAGATATCCAGATCAAGGTCAAGTAGGACATTGATAGGGTTTCCCGGCCCCCCTGGAGCAGTCGGCGCGCTAAGGGGAGACCCGTTTAAAGTTCCGGGGAGAGCTTCCAAAGCATTGTAGAGGCCTGACACCAGCCTAACCTTATTGACGTCGCGGCCAAATTCATCAAAATAGAAAGCCCCGATAACCCAATCCAGACGGCTATCGAAAGATGTGCCGATGAGCTGGAATTCCTGACTGATCTGATTTTGCTCCTGATTTTGATCTGTCTCTGTAAATTGCAGAGGTGAGCCATCGGTGTCACTGTTGAAAAAGGCTTCCATGGCACGGTAAGCAGAAATTGATCTGAGAGCCAAATTGTCATTGATAGTCCAGTCAATATCCATGCTGAACCCATAGGAGTCCAAATCATTTTTGTTGCCAGCAGTGGCATAGGAATCATATCGGTTACCGTTCCCGATTATGAAAGCACTGCTCATCGGTAAGCCACCCGGTCCGCCAACAAAGGCGTTCCAAAGACCACTGAGACCGCCAAATTCACCAGTATCATCTTGAAAGGATAAAATAACAGGCACACCCTTTTGCCGTTCCCGCGTGTAATCTGCTGTAAAATCAATCGTCACGTCGGGCGAGGCTGTCCAGCGTAAAGCGAGTCGTGTCGCCGTGGAGTTTATGTCACCTGAAGTATCCAGAACTTTGTTTGTACCAAACTCCAGACGTTTGCCGTAACCATCACGGTTTTTGCTGGACATGGAAACTTTTGCGGCGAGGGTATCGCTTATGGCAACATCAAAACTACCCCGGAGGTCAATCCGATTAAATCTTCCGGTGGTAACCTCAAGGTAACCACTGCCATCACCCTGTGGCTTTTGGGATGTCAGGCTTATGGCCCCGCCGATGGTATTTTTGCCGAATAAAGTACCCTGCGGTCCGCGCAGAACCTCCACCCGTTCAAGGTCAAGCAGATCCATTACACCGCCTAGAGTACGTGGGTGGAAAACGCCGTCAACATAAATTCCGATACCGGGGTCTGTCGTAAAAAGAAAATCAATTTGTCCTACCCCACGAATATAAATCTGGGCATTATTACCGCCGCCGCTGCTGCTGGGGGATGTATTCATTACCACGTTGGGTATATAGGCACCAATTTCAACAAGATTGGTCAAACTTCTCTGTTCAAGCTGGGCAGTAGAAAATGCCGTAATGGCGATGGGCGTTTCCTGTATGCTTTCTGATCTTTTACGTGCGGTAACGATAACTTCTTCAATGGTAAACATATCGGCATCGGCTGCCTTTTCATCCGCTGCATAGGCAAATGACGATGTTCCTGTCATGAGCATGGCAAGAACGGTGCCTCCGACAAAGCGATTAATGTTGGTGTTTTCCCTAATCATGTTTTTCTCCCTTGGATATAATCCTTATGATTGTGGCTATAGTTAGCCATAATCCTGAGAGAACAACCATAGCGGAACTTACTCAATTTTCCCCGGCCTCTGCTATTTCATCCGGTCACCGCTATTTTAGATGGTCTTTCATTGCCCGTACAAGTCTGTCCATGCCCGCGACCCCAACGCTCAGAATGCCGGCAAAATTAAGAAAGCCGTGGATTGTTCCGGTGAAGCATTGATATTCGGTTAAGACACCAGCTCCATCAAGGCGATCGGCGTAGCGCCTCCCCTGATCACACAGGGGGTCATGCCCTGCGGTTACAATAAGGGCAGGCGGTAAATTTGACAGATCAGGATGTAATAGGGGGGACGCCCGCATATCTTTGGCATCTTCGGTTTTGCTGAAATATAAACCGCCAAACCACTTCATATCTTCCAGACTTAGGAAATATTCGCCGCCGCCGTATTTTTCATAAGAGGGATAACTGATCTCAAGTGCCATATCCACACCGGGATAGATTAGAAGTTGCAGGGCAATTGCGGGCCCTTTTCTGTCGCGGGACATAAGACATACGGCAGCGGCCAGATTGCCGCCTGCGCTGTCACCGGCAACGGCAATGCGGGCGGGATCTGCGCCAAGTTCGCCTGCGGCTTGTGTCGCCCAGACAAGGGCCGCATAGCAATCCTCGGCCCCTGCAGGAAAAGGGTTTTCCGGGGCCAGCCGATAATCCACCGAGATAACAACAGCCTGCGCCTTTTCACATAAATACCGGGTAATGGATTCATGGGTATCAATATCACCAAGGACAAAACCGCCACCATGATAAAATACCAAAAGTGGGACCGGTTGATTGGATGTGTTGGCTCTGGGGCTATAAATGCGGATGGGAACAGGTCCGTTCGGCCCCGGGATTTTTCTATCCTCTGATGTAAGAATCTGGGCACCCTTATGGCCTGCGTCTGCGCTTATTGCCGATAATGCGGCCCGCGCGTCATTCACCGGCATTTCATGCAAGGCAACCGCACCGGCTTCTCTCATGTTCGCCAGCATCTTTTCAGTTTGTTCGTCAAGCATTCGGTCGCTCTCCATTGAATGTTAATCGTAAATGGGGTGATTATCCCAATATACGCACGGGTTCTTTGCCGTCCCAATTGACAGAGGGCTCTTTCAGGGCGGAAAAGAAACCCTCCACAGCAGGATTAATCTCAATAAGCTCTATCATTCCGCCTGTTTTGGCCATTGTATCCACATAGGCCGCGCGGGCATTAACAGGGTCAGGCACCACGCCGTAGAGAACTTCATTATTACCCGCCGCCACATGGCGTGCCAGATCATCATCGAAGCTGGTCGTGGAAACAGCCCAGTGGTGAAAGCCATAGCCTCTTTTGTCGATCACTTCGGTATATACAGATGGGTTTTTGCTGTTTTGAACAATTAATTCAAAACACATGGAACCGGAAAAGCCAAGGGCAAGGGTAATGTCAATATCTCCGGGCTTCCCCCGATAGCGATAATCTTCAAGGGCAAAATGCTCAAACAGGAAAAAAGGACCAACA
>JAADIV010000003.1 GCA_013151175.1 Deltaproteobacteria bacterium
AACATATCAAATCAGGCAATAATTAAAATTGCCGACACCGGTAACGGCATCCTGCCCGAGAATCTTCCCCATATATTCGAGCCTTTTTTCACCACCAAGGCGGCCGTAAAAGGTACCGGTTTAGGGCTGTCGGTGAGCTATGGGATTATAAAACGCCACCAGGGCGACATCAAGGTCGAGAGTACCCCCGGCCAAGGTACGGTTTTCACCATTGCCCTGCCCATTACAAGGAAAAGCAAATGAACAAAACAATTCTCTTAGTGGACGACGAGGCCATTATTCTTAAGACCATCGAAGGCAAGTTAACCGATGAAGGCTTTCAGGTCTTTACCGCTCCCGATGGCACCGAGGCCTTAAAACGGTTCAGCGGCCTGCCCATTAATCTGGTGATAACCGACCTGATGATGGAAGGAATGAGCGGCATTACTGTTTTAAAGAAAATAAAGCAGGACTCGCCGAATACCGCGGTGATAATCCTCACCGGCTATGGAGAACTGGGCTCCGCGGTCGAGGCTCTGCGCCTCGGGGCCGATGACTACCTGCTCAAGCCTTGTGACCTGAACGAATTGGTATTCCGCATCAACAAATGTTTTGAGAAGCAGAAATTAAAGGATATGGTCAAGATGTATGAAGATATTCTGCCCATCTGCTTAGACTGCAAAAAAATCAGGGATGACAGCGGCACAGAACTCGGCAAAGGAAAATGGATGCCGGTGGAGGAATACCTAACCAAGAAGGCCGGCAAGAGCATGTCGCACGGCTATTGCCCGGAGTGCGGTAAGAAATTTTTAGATGCCATTGATAAATTTGGCGATTAGGAGGCGGGGCAGAGGAGTAGAGCCCCTCTTTATTGGTGCGCCAGGAGGGATTCGAACCCCCGGCCTACGGATTAGAAGTCCGTTGCTCTATCCAGCTGAGCTACTGGCGCCCGCCATCAATACTGGTCTTGCTATATAACATAAGGAGCAGGTAATACGCAATAAGTTAAAAGTAGTATCCCCCTTGCAAAGCACAAAAAACCCGCTTAAATCAGCGGGTTTTTCAGCAAACACTACAATGTCCCAACATAGGGCCTGTAAAAAACAACACGGCGGCTGACGTTGCACTTATGCCTGGGTCATATTTGCAGGTGTCGGCCAAAACAAAACCACAGACGCAGCAAGAATTTTGGGCTTGGTACACATTAATCAAATAGCCCAAAGACGAGAGCAGGACTGACCATGTTGTTTATTTACCCCCTAATTAACCGCCTCACTCAACCGGCTGCCGGCCTTGAATTTCGCAACATTTTTAGCGGCAATATCAATAGACTGACCGGTCTGAGGATTACGCCCCTTCCGCGCTGCACGCTTAGATACAGAGAAGGTACCAAAACCGATGAGAGCCACACTCTCACCCTTGGCCATGGCATCCTGCACGGCCTCGGTAAAACCATTAAGGGCCTTCTCGGCTGCTACCTGTGACAGACCAGCGGAAGTCGCAATCTTCTTAACCAATTCTACTTTATTCATCTCTCAATCTCCTTTAGAATAACTTTACAAAATAAGTTCCCGCTCCTACGAGCTCATCGCCATTAAATAATATTTAACTTTCCTACCAATATCTACCCTGATTGTCAACTATCTCAGCTGGATTTAGCTAAAATTAAGGTATCAGCGCCTCCTGAAGCAGCTACAACTCGCAATTCAGGGCAGTTTATCTGCCCGGCCTGAAGTCGAATAAAGTATGCTGGTCGTGTAAAAAGTCAAAATTATGGTATCTGCACTTAATGATTTCAAATAGTTACGCTATGCAAAATCATCAAAATCCGACTTTTTACTATACCAACAAGTATTGCTTGCGGATAATAATTATATGTATATCATTTGGTAACTGATTAGCTGCACCCAATCCGGAGTCTCGCAGGCTCGCTTACCTGCGGTCGATAATGCCCTCCAGCATACTGATGTATAGCTGGAGGGCAGACCACATCTCGGGCACATCTAATCAGTTACGATTCATAGCTCTGGGTAGTTTTTGGGTCTTACCTGAATAGTTACATCATTTGTAACTATTCAGCGGAGGCTGCTAATTACCCTCAACTCATAACCGTAACTGCTCTGGAAAGCGCAGACTCCGAGATGGAGTTTAGATGGGTAGTTACTACATTTTTTACCGAGAGATATTCACTATGTTCAAATCAATTAAATCTTTATTAGGCAGTCAGCGTCCTGCCAAGGATAAACCATCCACTCGGCTGGCGGTCACAATTTTACTCTTAGAGGCAGGCTTTGTGGACGGCGAATGCCGCCCGGCAGAGCTGGCCAAAGTCAAGGCGGCAATCCAACGGCAATTCAGCCTTACCAATAGTGAGGCCGAGCAACTTATCGGTCAGGCCAGGCAGGAACGTCAGGAAACGGTTGACCTCTGGCAGTTCAGTAACCAGATCAATAATGATTTTTCAGAGGCCCAAAAAATACAAATTATGGAAACGGCCTGGCAAATTTTTTACGCTGACGGAATCCTCGATAGCGATGAGGATCAATACGCCCACACCATGGCCAAACTCCTGCGCTTAAGCCACGAGCAGTTAATCGCCGCCAAATTAAAAGGAAGAGCGGCGGACAGCCGCCCTATTCCCCAGTAGTTTTTCCACCCTTGTCGACGGACTTCCAGACCGGGCCCTTGGCGCTGTCACTGACTTTAATCCCCTGCCGAACCAATTCTTCCCGAACATAATCGGCCTTGGCCCAATCCTTTCGTTCCCTGGCCCGCTGTCGTTCCATAATCAGTTTATCGATCTCCGGAGCCAGGGGACATTCCTGCAGACGAAGAATATTAAGCACTTTGTTTATACGTTCCAACGACTCAATTATATATTTTTTCTGATCCCGGTCAAGGCGGCCATCAAGCAGAACAGGGTTCACCTTTTTAATAAAATCAAAGATAGCAGCCATGGCCTTAGAGATATTCAAATCATCGTCAAGGGCTCCCCAGAAACCCTCTTCCATGGCCGTTAGATGGGCGGCAACCTCGGGATGCGGAAGTCCCAGGGGCAGACAAAGCAATTTACGGGTAAATTCATCAAGACGTTTAAGGTTTTTACGAACCGTGCTGAGAGCCCGCCTGGAAAAATTAATTGCCTTGCGGTAATGAACAGACATCAGCAGATAGCGGATTTCCCTGGCACTATAACCTTGAGCCAGCAGATCACGGAGGGTAATGATATTATTATTAGCGGCCGACATTTTGTGGCCCTCCACCAGCACCAACTCGTTATGCAGCCAATAACGCGCCAAGGGCTGACCGGTGATGGCCTGAGCTATGGCGTTCTCATTCTCATGATGAGGGAAGATAAGATTGGAGCCGCTGGTGTGAATATCCATGGTCTCACCAAGATAATGCAGGGCCATGGCGGCGCACTCCACATGCCAGCCCGGCCGCACATTACCGAACTCACTCTCAAAGAATATACCATTTTTTAATTCAGCGAGAGTGGAGCGTTTAAGAATAGTAAAATCAACCGGGTTTTCTTTATCGTAATTATCAAGATCTACGGTTTTGCCAATTTTTATTTTGCTTAAATCAATCCTGGAAAGCTTGCCATAAGCGGGGAATTTTGAGATGTTAAAATAAACCGAGCCATGTTTAACGTAGGCAAAACCCTTGGCAACGAGACGCCTGGCAATATCAATCATGCCGTCAACATGCTCCGAGGCCCTGGGATAGTTAGTGGCCTCCACCACCCCCAGCCGCTTGATATCAATTTCAAATTCCCGGATATATCCGGCAGTAAAATCAGCCAGCGGCACCCCGGCCTCCTCCGCTCCACGAATAGTATTATCATCAAGATCGGTAAAATTCATATAGAAGTTTACCCCAAACCCCTTACTGCGCAGGAGTCGGCAGAGTATATCGGCAAAGACAAAGCGCCGACAGTGGCCAAGATCAGCATATTCATAGGCCGTGGGCCCGCAGGCATAGATTGTTACCTTGTTTTTGTGCAGGGGCTCAAAAACCTCCTTTTTATGGGAGAGGGTATTGTGCAATCGCAAACGCGGTTTGGTGGGCGGAGCCGGCCTTTCGGCCGAAAAGAGCTGGGTACTGAGGTATTTTTCACCGCCATCGGCAAAGATAACTACAATAACCCCCTCCTCCAACTGCTTGGCCCGGGTTAGAGCGGCACACATGGCGGCCCCCGAACTCATCCCCACAAAAAGTCCTTCCTTGCGGGCCAGGAGGCGAGACATCTCAAAGGCCTCCTCATC
>JAADIV010000098.1 GCA_013151175.1 Deltaproteobacteria bacterium
ATTTCCGCTCTGCGTGGTAAACGGCGAAAAAATTAGACTTTAAGGTCTAACAGGGCCATGGGCCGGTTGCCTAAGCTGGTTTTGTCGATCAGATCGTCCTTTAAACGACACATAAGGTTTGTCTCTCTACTGACGCATTGCAGATTTGTCTGTTTAAAAAGAGGGCTGAGAATTTCTTGCAGTTCTGGCAGGTGAGCTCGCAGGAAATCAGCAGCTCCCTTATTGGAGAGCGAGAAAACCCCCCGCAGATTTTGGCCCTGGCGGCGCAGATCAAGATGCACATCGCCAAGACGGCTCATGGTCAGATAAAATGACAGGCCGTAACCACCGTCTTTATCCTGGTCTTTGGAGTTCTGACCTTCAAAGGAGAATAACCATTCACCCCAGCCATTGTTGCCCTGAAAAAAAACGGGAAACAGTAAAAAATTATTGGGGGACTGCCTGACGGGCTGACCGGGCAGTGCCACATCAGGGGAGCCCGGCTTGTGGGTCGGAGCTGAGTCATCTACCCGGCCGCTGTTAATTCGGCCATGGGCCTCTAATATCCTGGCAAGCAGCAGGATATCAGGCGGCATATTCTTGAGCGGGACGCTGGTCTTAATGAATTCCGCCAATCCCGCCTTACCCTGATTTACAGCGGCCATCTGGGCAGTTAACTGCAGGGGCTCGGGGGTCTGGCCAATGGTATAACTCATGCTCTCCGGCAGGTTAACAGCAGCGGTCAATGGATTGTCGGCCTTGGTCAGCAAGGGCAGCATTAAACGCAGAAGGGACAAAACACCCTCGTCGGCGGGAAGCGGGGTTAAGCTCCGGCCATCGGGTAATACCTCAAAGGTAAGCTGGCCCATGGCCAAAGGGGTCAGGGTGCGGGCCCTAAATATACCGGAGTCGATTTGCACCACCACCCCGCCATCCGGGGTCTGGGAGATTACCCGGCCGCTTATCACCTGACCGGGGGTAAGCTTTGCCGCTGCCGTATCCGGGGCGGCCTGCTCTCCGGCCCCAGTGGTAACTTTTGCCTGAGTGTGGTTGGCCGGGGTCTTAACAGTTAGGGGCTGGCTGTTGATTCTCATTTTGTCATTTCAGCGTAATATCTAAAGACAATAACAAACGGGTATTCCACCGTATAGCTCTAATTACAACTCCGCAATTGATAATAATTATTATAGCTATTTACTTTTTTAACAAAAGGCCTTAGAATAATAATACCAATGAGCAACAGGGATATATTACCATTATTTGGCGGAAAATGGGCCGCTAAAATGGTGGGGCTTATTGTCTTTTGTGGCAATCTATTGTTTTCCATGCCTTGTTTTGGCAGGGCATGGTCTTAACTGATTCTCAACAGAAAGGGGGAAGAGAAATGGGTATTTTCAAGCAACTTGGTATGGAAAATAACGATCAGGCAAACATTGACTGGGAGATTACTCCTGCCAATTCCTTTACCATTTTTGAAAGTTGGGGCAGTAAAACCCGGATGATTCGTAATAATCGGGAGCGTTATTACTATTTCTTCATTGATACCTGGCGGCAGCCGGCCAGGCTCTGTCTCATGGAACGAGGGATTAAGCACGCCAAAATCCTCGCTGAAATAAAGGCCCCGCCTGAACTGATTAAACGCTGCGTCTCCGCTCAGGGCGGTAAGGCCGGGCTGGATAAATGCTATGCCGTTGATGAGGGCTTAAAGAACTGGCTCAGTGATAATATTTTGGGAGCGGGCCATAACGAGTCCCTGGTGACGACTATCAGGGAGGAAAAAACTCCTGAAGATATGGGTGTTCCCTTGCCTCTTAATGATGGCACTTACCCTGAACTGAACCGGATTATTCTGCGGCGGACTGGGGAAAAACTTACCGACGAAGCCATAAGCGCTCTGGCTCAGGGCCACAACTTTTTCGATAAAAAATATAATCCGGCTGGTCGCTTTGCTAATTATCTCGTTGATAACGGCGATAAAGATACCGCCATTGATCTTAGAACCGGCCTGATGTGGCAGCGTTATGGCTGTGACATAACCTCTATCCGTCATATCAGAGAATATGTTGCTGAAATAAACGATCAGGGGTTGGCTGGTTTTCATGACTGGCGGCTACCGACTATAGAGGAAGCCTGGTCGCTTCTTGAGAGAAAACAAAATAGTAAAGGGCTCTATCTACACCCCGCCTTCGGCAAGAAGCAGCCCTTCATCTTCCTCGCTGATGCCAGAATTCCGGGGGGATATTGGTTTATGGACTTCAAGCAGGGGGCAGTATTCTGGGCCTCCGGCACGATTCCCGGCGGTTTTGGCAGGCTTTGCCGTAGTATTTAAGCCGCCGCCTCTCAAACGACCGGGTGATAATTCATTGTTCTGGGTAGTTTTAGGCCCTACCTAAATAGGTTACTATAATTAATTCATGCGGTCGTTTGATTACCGTTCTACTTACATTGCCGACTCTCAGGTACCCCCAGTTTCTTGAGAATCATGGCCAGAGGACAGACTTTGCTGAACCCGAACTGCAGGAGGTTCGCCCCTACAAAAGCGGTGAACCAGAACCAGTTGGGATTAATCAAAATACCCAGCCCCAGGCTGATGAGGATAAAGGCCCCGGCGATGAAGTGAACCCAGTCATTTACTACCATATATTTCTCCTTGTTCTCTGTTGTGATTAAAATGTCCAGTCAAGAGGGCAGGCCTAATCAATTCTTATTTAGCCGGGCAGAATAAATTTTTCATAGTGGAAATAAGTTCTAAAATACGCTTGTCAGCTATCCGGTTATAGATATAATTGGCCTCCTTACGGGAGGCGATCATCTGCTTGTTGCGGAGGATGGTGAGATGCTGAGAGACATTGGCGTTGGAGGTCTTAACCTCGGAGCGAAGATCACCAACCGTTAACTCATTGTCCTGCAGAAGGCATAATATCCGCATCCTGATAGGATGCGACATGGTCTTTAAGAGGGCCGCCACATGCTCAACATCTTCGTCTTTCATATCATTTTTCATGGACATAATCCCAGGCTGTAATTTGTGAATCTTTTGAATCCGGGTAACCGTTCAGCGGTTGGTGATTCTGACATCAGGCGGAATAGTTAAAAAACCGGCATAATAAATGCTGGATGTTGATTGATTCACCAACCGACATTTAAGTATTTAATTTAATATCATATACTGAAATTGTAAAGAACTAAAATGGGTACGGAGGGGGATTAGCGCTTCAGTAAGTCGCGGTGGCGGATGGTAAGCGCCCTGATCTCAAGGTGATGGGCCAGGTACTCAGCTACAGCCACCGAGCGGTGGCGGCCGCCGGTACAACCGATGGCAATGGTGAGATAGGTTTTGCCTTCCCTGGCGTAAGAGGGAATGAGAAAGTCAAAAAGGGGCAGAAGCCGAGTCAGAAATTCTTCGGCCTCGGGGGTCTGGAGGACATAATCGGCCACCGGTTGTTGCTGACCGCTCATCTCCTTTAATTCCGGCACAAAATAGGGATTGGCCAGGAAGCGGACGTCAAAGACCAGATCGGCCTCCGGCGGCAGACCGTGCTTGAAGCCAAAGGACAGCAGGTCAACCTTTAAGCCCGTTTCATGGGCAGTTTCATATTCTTTTAAGAGAACGGCTCGCAGTTGGTGCGGGGTAAGGCTGGAGGTATCAATGATAATATCCGCCAACTCCCGCAGGCCGGCAAAACGACGTTTCTCCAAGGCGATACCATCCCGCACGGATTCGTTGGCGGTGGGATGCAGGCGGCGCATGGCGCTGAAACGCCGCAGGAGAATATCCGCCGCCGCTTCGAGGTAGATGACCCGTAGGTTGGGAATTGTTTCCCGCAGTACGCTGATTACGCGGGGATAATTATTGTAAAATTCCTCATCCCTGGTGTCCATGACCAGAGCCAGGCGGCGTTTGCCGGGCTGGATTATTTTGCTCACCAGATCGGGCAGCAGGAGGGCGGGAAAGTTATCAATACAGAAAAAGCCGGCGTCCTCCAGGGCGTGCGAGGCGGTACTCTTACCGGCTCCGGAGAGGCCGGTAAGTAATATAAGCTGGGGAGATGTTTCCGGCATATTATTTCAACTTGGGGGCGCGGCGATATTTAGAGGGCAATATGCCCATATTCTCACGATATTTAGCCACTGTACGGCGGGCAATCTTGATATTGCTCTCCTGGGCCAGAACTTTGACAATGGCCATATCGCTCAATGGTTTATGCGGATCTTCGGCCTGAATAAGCCGTTTCATCTTAAC
>JAADIV010000210.1 GCA_013151175.1 Deltaproteobacteria bacterium
AACTGCCTCCTCCCTGGCAACAGGCTCGAAACTTTCCAATGTCTGGTACAATAACTCAGCCATCAGCGTAACCGGTGGTAGTATGACCCTTGCCGCATCCTCTTCACTTGCTACAGGCGCTATCTTTGCGGATGGTTCTTCCCTGGGCGGTGCGGTTACAGTGAAAAATACCGAGACCGTTGACTCTAGCACGGATATGTTGGTCGCGGCAGGTTCAACCCTGGCTTCTGGTTCCAAACTCACCACCGGTACCGTGTTAACTAATGATGTGGTGGCCACCGATGGCAAGACGTATACCGCCGGTACGCAGTTAACCAGTGATATTACCACTTCCGGTGCCACGTCATTGACCAATGCTATGACTCTTAACGGCGGTTCAACTATAGCATCCGGTTCCCAATTAGCCGCTAACGCCGCCGCCACGGATTCCTCAGCGGTTGGTGCTACCTCCGCCTCGGTTGCCTATCGTCTCTCAGACGTGAATGTGACCAGTCAGGCCGGGGCGCAAATCGCCATCTCGGTAGCTGACGCGGCCCTGAAGTCATTGGATCAGGTGCGTAGTGGTCTTGGTTCTACCCAGAATCAGTTGGTTTCCACCATTTCCAATATCTCGACTACCCAGGTTAACATCTTCTCGGCGGAGTCTTCCATCCGTGACGTTGATTTTGCTTCGGAATCGTCAAACTTCTCCAAGATGCGGATTCTGGTGCAGGCAAGTTCATTCGCCATGGCCCAGGCCAACGCCTCCAGCAAGGCGGTCTTGAGCCTGTTACAAGGATAATTTGGAAAAAACAAAGGATGAAGGATAAAGGATGATGCGAACACTACCGCACAAGATCATCCTGGCACGGTTTTAACCGGGTTTAAGGTCTGAATCCTAAAAAAGGGGGCGGCGGCCAATTATGGCTGTTGCCCCTTTTTTTTCCGCGCTATGCCGCCCCAGAAACACTTACACACCTCAGGGGCGATCATCGTCCACAGTTCTTTGTTGGCCGTTTTCAAAAATATTGTTGTTTCTTTTCGCAAATTCCTTTAATTTCTGGTTATGTGAGACGGAAGATATTACAGTTAGTATACATTTTTGGGAAAGCAGGTTTGGCAAAATAAGCGGATGCTCTAACAATGAAAAATTATAAAATCATCTTGGCTGACGACCATGCCTTAATTCGTCGTGGTTTGAAAAAAATAATTGAGAGCGAATCCAACATGCGGGTTGTTGGAGAGGCGAAAGATGGGCTTGAGTTAATCAAGCTTCTCAAAATCCAGCCGGCTGATTTGATATTGCTTGACATCTCCATGCCGAATTTGCGGGGCATTGAGGCGGTTAATGAGGTGAAAAATATTAATCCGCAGGCGAAAATACTCATTTTGACGATGCACAGCAGCAAAGAATTTTTATACAGCGCGGTGCAGGCTGGCTGTGATGGCTATGTTCTGAAAGAGGATTCCGATGTTGAGTTATTGACTGCCATAAGACATTGTATGCAGGGTAAATTTTATATATCACCGGTCTTGTCTGACTGCTATTTGCCCGAGGAGCTGGCCAGGATTCGTGCCGGCGCCAAGGTTAATGGTGAGCGGTTGACAAATCGGGAAAAACAAATTATCGCTCTGGTATCTGCTGGGAATAAAAGCAAGGAAATAAGTGAATTACTACGAATAAGTATCCGCACGGTGGAACACCATCGGGCCAATATTATGCGGAAGATCGGTGCCAAGAATACCGCTGAAATGATTATGTACGCCGTCCAACACGGCTTTGTCCCGGAGCCGTTTTTTAAAGAATTTTGAAAAAACATCGCCAGTTGATTGGCTGTGTCCTGATCGGCGGAGAAAGTATCCGCATGGGGCAGCCCAAACATTTGCTTCAGTATGGCGGCCAGTCCTGGCTAGCCCGTATTAACTCCTGTCTGCAAAGAAGTTGTGATGAAGTGGTTGTCGTTGGCAAGGGGGAACTGCCGGATGGTAATTGGCCGCTTCTGGCCGATGCCTGTGGATGCTGCGGCCCCATGGCCGGAGTTCTGGCGGCTCTGCGCAGATATCCTCAAGCGGCATTGATTGTTTGCGCCTGCGATATGCCGGAAATCAGCGCTGCGGCCGTGGCCTGGCTTATTGGCCAATGCCAACCGGATGATTGGGCGGTTGTGCCGCAGATTGCCGGTCGTCTTCACCCTCTGTTTGCCATTTATGACTCCAGAATCAGGCCGGTTTTTGAAGATCTGGCTCATCGCAATATTATGCGGATGCGGGAGGTTTGCGGCGCGCGGCAGGTCAGAATTGTCGAGCCGCCGCTAGAATTACATAACGCTTGGCGTAATATTAATGATCCCGATGAGCTGCGGTTTTGGCGCTCAGGGCAGAAGCCAAAAATAGGCTAGTAAATACTTATTTAGCGCTTATCATTGTATCCCGAATTGTAACTATAATTGTCATTTTTAACCGGAGTTTAATTATGCGAAAAGTGTTTGTTGTTTTTCTGGCAGTATTAATGATTTCATGTTCCAAAGGCGGTAATAGTACGGCGACAAAGACACCCAAGGCGGCCGCGACAACGGTGCCGGCCGCTATTCACGCGAGCTATACCCCGCAGCAGGTGGTAAATCTCATTAAGCAAAAGAAAAATCTGCTTATCGTTGATGTCCGCTCACCGAAGGAATTACGCGCGGGTAAATTGCGCAACTCAATCATGGTTCCTTTTTGGGATATAATTCGGGGCAAATATAATATCCCCCATAATCGCCCGGTTCTCCTCGTTTGTGCCGTTGGCGGCCGCAGTTATGCCGCCATGCAGATTTTAGCCAAGAATGGCTACTCCGAGGTATATAATATGAAGGGGGGAATGAATGAATGGAAACGGGAGGGGCGGCCGGTAGTTCATTGAGTTCTAGGCCAAAAAACGCATACTGATATCCGCAGCGGTGGCTGAATGGGTCAGAGCCCCTATGGAGATAATATCGACTCCTGTCTCGGCGATATCCCGCACATTGGTCAAATTTACGCCGCCGGATGCCTCAATAATCACTCGGCCTCCGGCCATACCAACCGCTTTCCGCATGGCGCGGCACTCCATATTATCCAATAGTATGGCGTCAACCCGGCAGGCCAGACACTCTTCAACCTGGGCAATGGTCTCGGCTTCAACCTCAATCCTGATCGTATGCGGCGCTGCCTCTCTGATTTTAGCCACTGCCTGCTCGATTGAACCGGCCGCCGCAATGTGGTTATCCTTAATAAGTATCCCGTCACTAAGAGAAAAGCGGTGGTTGTGGCCGCCGCCGGCCCGCACGGCGTATTTCTCGAAAATACGCAGACCCGGCGTGGTCTTTCTGGTATCGACAAGTCTTACCGGCAGATCCGCCACCTGGTGGACAAACCTGGCGGTTAATCCGGCAATCCCCGCCAGACGTTGAGCAAGGTTCAGAGCCACTCGCTCGGCCTTTAAAAGGTCAAGAACCGGCCCCTCAATTTCCAGAATAATCTCATCCGCCATCACCTGTTGGCCATCGACAACCGGGGCATGCCATTTAATCTGAGGGTTGACTGTGACAAAGACCTGGGCCGCTACGTCTGCCAGGCCTGCTGCCACCAGGGGCTCTTTAGCGACAAAAACAGCCCTGGCCATCTGGTCGCGATGAAAAAGAGCGGCGCTAGTTATATCGCCGGAGCCGATATCCTCCAATAAAAATGATTTAATCGACTGCCGGAGGAGCAAAGGCTCCAATATTACTGGTTCGCCCAATTATTGGATTACCCAGCGGCCATTGACCCGGCAGGCGGTGGCTACTGTTTTTTCGGCATTACCATCGATGGTGGTGAGGATTTCGGCCTCACGGCAGTTGCGGCCGGCATTATCCTTGTAAGCGGGCTGCGGGGTTACCGCGTATTGATTGCCGTTATCGGGATTTACCCATTGCGTAGTTTTCCGGGAAGGGCTTGTCTCGTAGGCGTTATAAAGTTGGGATTTATCGGCTTTATCCATCTCATTGCCGACCATATAGCCAAACAGGCTGCCTACCGCAGCGCCAATTAGTGTGCCACCGGTATTGTGACCTATGGCCTGGCCGATAATAGCACCGCCGGCAGCGCCGCCCAGGGCACCTTTCTGGCCGTTAGTGGTAACACAGCCGGGAGTTAAAAACAGGGGGATAAGGGCAAGAGCGATGAACATTGTTTTCTTCATAACAGACCTCATTTATTTTTTT
>JAADIV010000068.1 GCA_013151175.1 Deltaproteobacteria bacterium
CTCCGATACCGATCCCGGCATATCCTACAACGGGCCCATGATAGTGATGATAAACCGTTTCAGTGCCTCCGCCTCTGAAATTTTTGCCGGGGCCATGCAGGATTATCATCGCGCCCTGATTGTTGGCAGTCAACATTCCTATGGCAAGGGGACGGTGCAAACCCTTATTAACCTTGATGATGATCTGCCATTCTTTGGGGCCGATCTGGCTGAATATAAACCCTTGGGGGCCTTGAAATTAACCACGCAAAAATTTTATCTGATCAATGGCGGTTCAACCCAAGATAAGGGTATTACCTCTGATATTGTTTTGCCGAGCAGGTTTAAATACACCCGGGTAGGTGAAAAATATAACGATAACGCCATGCCGTGGGATAAGATAGCATCGGCTCACTATAAAAAGTGGCAAAAATTCCCCTTTGATATTCCTGCCCTCAAGGTGTTAAATGCCAAAAAAATAAAAACAAATAAAAAGTTTATTGAAATAATAAAGGAGGCCGATGAGGCCCGGTTCAGACAGCAACACTCCTTGATAAATATTGATTTATCATCATTGCGACATGAGCGCGATAAGTTGGCTAAAATCCGTAAAGAGGCCGGTGAAAAGCCCTATAATGAGCAAAATTTCCACGGTGATGCCAATTCTCCAGTAAAACCGCCCCATGAAATGACTCCGGCGGAAAGAGAAAAGAAGTTGGTTAAGCATCTCGATAAAGATCCTGCGGTACAGGAGGTCTTAACATTATTTCGCGCCAGTTTATCCTGAGGCATTGTTCGCGTTGACAGCAATCATTTGTCGTATAAAAGTGATAACACTTCACACAAAGAGGAGGAGAAACGATGGATAAGATGACAGTGAAGGAACTTAGGCATATAGCAAAGGGAATTCCCGGAATTACCGGAATTTCCACGATGAAAAAGGCTGAGCTGCTTGCCAAAATAAATGAAGCACAGGACACGACCGCTGCCAAACCCAAGAAAAAGCATGAGGGTGTCAAGAAGTCCCTTAAGATGATGACCCTAAAAGATATTAAAAAAGAAATCCTTCAATTGCGGCATAAAAAAATAGCGGCCCAAAAAGATGGCGATAAAAATAATATTGATATTATGCGCCGGAAGATCAGCCGACTCAAGAAATTGTCCCGAAAGGTCGTCAATACCTGAGGCAGCCGCTTTGAGATTGGTTAAACTATGAATATTTTCATTGATAATCTTGAACCTGTTTTTCGTCAATTTTTGTATCTGATCCTGATAATTTTTTTTATGGCTTTTCTGGTCAGGCCATTATTGAATTATTTTGCGGTCAACAGGGAAATAGAGCATAAAAAACGATTGATAAAGCAGTTGCGGGACTCTGCGCTACCCCCAGATACGGAAGACTTATCAGAATCTTTAGACCAGAGTTCCGGTGCAGCCGGCAACAAGTTACCGGGAATGGCCGCCAGTTCACCGGGGCGTACTGGGGATGTCGTCCCCAAAACGCTGCATAACGATTAGCCCCCATTTCGGGAATAATGTTCAATCCCTAATGGGATGATTCAGTAGATACTAACTTGCCTGTTTTGCAATAGTCTTCCTCCCAATTTCCTGTTTTTTGTGACATGAATTTATTATTAAGGCGCCAAAATATTTGAGTTATGAAAAAAACAATTAAACCAGAATTAGTCGGAAAAGAGGGACTGGTGCTGTTGGAGACTATTCGGCGCCTGAATCGCCGGAAGGCGGTTGGCCATCTCCTTAAGTTGGTTAATAAGACCCACCCGGCCGATATTGCCTGGGTATTCAGAAATCTAATCCCCGAAGAGCGGCATAATTTCTTTAATATAGTCGCGCAAACCGATTTAGTCGGTGAGATCCTTAGCGAGTTGGACCAATCAATTATGCTGGAATTGGTTAATGATCTGACCCCGCAATTCATGGTAACAGTTCTCCAGAAAATGGCCTCTGATGATGCGGCTGATATTCTGGAGGCTTTGACTGATGAAGTGGCCGACAAGATTCGTGAATTTATGGCCAAAGACGATCGGGAGGAAGTGGATGACTTGATGCAGTATGATCCTGAAAGCGCTGGCGGTCTTATGTCACCCGACTTTATGTCACTGCACGAGGACATCAGTGTTGGTGATGCAATAAAGTTGATTCAGGAACGCGGTGAGGATATGGAGATGGTTTTTTATCTCTATATCGTGCGGGACGATGATTTGCTGGCCGGGGTTTTGTCGCTGCGGGAGTTGTTGATGCACCCGCCCTATCGTTTGTTGAAAAATATTATGAACCATAATGTCATTTCCGTTTCCACCGAAACGGATCAGGAAGAGGTGGCGCATATGGTTTCCCGCTATAATTTTCTGGCGGTGCCGGTGATCAATCATGCCAATAAATTATTGGGTATTGTCACGGTTGATGATGTTATTGATGTAATAAGACAAGAGGCCACAGAAGATTTCCTCCAGATGGCCGGCGCTGGTAAAGATGATGAAATCCTGCTGAAATCGACTAAAGACAATGCGGTGACCAGGGCACCATGGCTCATGGCCAGCTGGATTGGCGGTGTTATTTCCGCCACTATAATTGCTTTCTTTGCCAGTGAACTGCAAAAATTTGTTATCCTGGCATCTTTTATGCCGATTATAAATGGCATAGGCGGCAATATCGCCAATCAATCAAGTACAATTATTGTCCGTGGTATAGCTACGGGACGGGTGAATTTTCAGGAATCATTTAACATTATTCTCAAAGAGATGCGGGTAGGGCTTCTGTTGGGCAGCGCTTACGGCCTATTCTTGAGTATTGTGGTCTTTTTTGCCTTTGCACATCCGGCAAAACTTTTTATGGTGGCCGGTATATCGGTTATGATCGATATGACCATAGCGGCCACTTTGGGAGCGATTGTCCCTCTAGCCCTTAAGAGACTGGATATTGACGCGGCAGTGGCCACCGGTCCTTTCGTTGCCACTACCATGGATATTGTCGGAGTAACCGTCTTTTTTACTACTGCCACTTACCTGCTCAACTTTTAAGAGGCACCCTAAAATTGTTGTAATGCGCGGGCGGGATATTAAAATATAATTTTTTAAGGAAGCGGATAATTGACTTGGTGGACCAAGGCCCTGCGATCGGTCATTTCATCAGAGGACAGTGAGCGGCTTGATCTGTTTCGGGTTTTCCCCGGCTTTCGCCGATTTTTGGCGACACGACACCATTATGCCCAATTGCGGACTGCCGGTGATATGCTGTTTATCGCGGTATTGCTTTCCGGCTTTTTTGGTCCCAGTGCCGCCGACCATAATATCGCTGTTTTTTTGACATGGGGAATTTTCTGGCCCGTTATTGTTTTGTCCTGGTTCTTTGTCGGCCGGATGTGGTGCGGCATATGTCCCTTTCCAGGGCTTGGTTTATTTCTGCAGAATAAAGGCCTGACGCTCTCTCTGCCCGTCCCTAAATTTCTGAAAAAATACGGAGTTTACTCGTCAGTTTTCCTCCTGGCACTGATTATATGGGCAGAGATTGTTGGGGGTCTGGATCGTTCTCCATTGGGCACCTCCTATCTTATTTTGGCAATTGTTTTGGGATCCGCCCTGCTTGGGGTCTTATATCCAGGTCAGGCCTGGTGCCGGCATCTTTGTCCCCTGGGACGAATTAGCGGCGCCGCCGCCACTCTGTCAATTACCGAATTCAGGGCAAATCATGAGCGCTGCCAGGGATGCACCACCTTTGCCTGTCAGCGCGGCGGCAATGGCAAACGCGGCTGCCCGGTATATCTGGGGGCCTATTCGGTTAAGCACAATCTCCATTGCCTGGTCTGCGGCCACTGTATTCCTAATTGTGACCGTGATTCTCCGCAATTTTTGTTGCGTAATCCATATTCGGAACTGATTCACAATAAGGGCCGTTATATTACCTGTAATTATATTGTGCCGTTTCTGATTGGCTCACAATTGGCACGTTTTTTCAGGCATAAGGAGATTTACCATCATATAATAGACTTACTGGGGTCGGAAGCGGCAGGGTTCAGTCTATTACTGCTTCTGGCCTATATTATGGTACTGGTTGGCATCAGATTGGGCAACCGCTGGCTTGGCCATACCGAGGCGCCGTTATTCGGTAGATTTTCGCCAATGGTACCGATCCTGATTCCCATGGCTTTTGGCGGAGAACTGGTCTATCGTATAAGCT
>JAADIV010000150.1 GCA_013151175.1 Deltaproteobacteria bacterium
TAAAAAAGGAGCGTACTGCCTGGATGATGGCGGCCCGCTCCTGAAGAAATTTACCCTGCATATCCGTAGATGGTATTAGTCTTTTACCCTGGTCATATATTCGCCTGTGCGGGTATCAATCTGTAATAAATCGTCTTCATTGACAAAGGGGGGAACCTGCAGCTCGTAGCCGGTTTCCACGGTTACCGGTTTGGTATCGGTGCCGCTGGTATCTCCTTTGGCCCAGGGGTCGGCCTTGGTAACCCGGAGATTGACGGAAATTGGCAGGGTAACATCAATGGGTTGGCCGTCAAACATCAGAACCTGCACATTCATATTATCGGTTAGAAAATTAACATTTTCACCTAATTGTTTGCTAGTAATAAATAATTGTTCGTAATTTTCATTGTCCATGAAATGATATTCTTCGCCCTGGGAATAAAGAAACTGCATACTGCGTTCTTCCAGAGGGGCCTTTTTAAATTTATCATTTGACCTGAAGGTGCGCTCGAACATATTGCCGCTTAGCATATTACGCATCTTTGTGCGGTAAAGGGACTGGCCCTTACCCGGTTTCACGAACTGAAAATCTACGACAATATAGGGATCGCCCTCAATTTCCAGTTTGAGACCTTTCCGTAAATCAGAAGCGGTGTACATATTTTTTCTCCATTAATCTTCTTCAATCTGAACCCGTAGAGTTGGGCTTAAGCTCTTGACCAGGCCGCGCTGTTTCCAGATAAAATAGATTACCGGGAAGACCATGAGTTCCATGACGCCGGAGGTTATTACACCGCCGATCATAGGGGCCGCTATTCGTTTCATTACACCTGCTCCTGCTCCGTGGCTCCACATGATGGGTAACAGACCGGCGATAATAACGGCGATGGTCATCACTTTGGGCCTGATTCTTTTTACTGCCCCGTGGTGGATGGCCTGCACCAAATCGCCCCTGGTGGTCATACGGTTGTTGTCCGCCCACAGCTTATGAGCCAGGTCGAGATAGAGCAGCATAATAACCCCGGTTTCCGCCGAGATTCCCGCCAGGGCGATTACTCCCACCCAGACCGCCACCGAGGTGTTATACCCCAGGAAGTAAAGATACCAGAAACAACCCACCAGGGAAAGTGGCAGGGCGATAAAAATTATACCGGTCTTGATAACAGACTTTGTGCTTAAATAGATGATGATAAAGATAAGCAGCAGGGTGAAAGGAATCACCATCAACAGTCTGGCACGGGCGGCCTGCATATACTCAAACTGGCCGCTCCAAACCAGGGAATAACCTGCCGGCATTTTTACCTTGGCCCGGACAATCTTCTGGGCATTCTTTACATAGGTGCCGATGTCAATCCCTTTAATATCAACGTAAACCAGGGCGGTACGTCGAGCATTTTCGCTTTTGATCCCTGGAGGGCCCTTCCTGATGACAATTTTGGCCACCTGGGACATGGGAATATGCTTACCGGATGGCAGGGGTATAAGCACTCTCCGTAATTGTTGCAGATTATTCCTGAAATCACGTTGGTAACGTATATTTATAGGGTAGCGCTCCAGGCCCTCCACGGTTTGGCTGACATTCATGCCGCCAATGGCCGTTTGGATAATGTCCTGCACCGCGCCTACGGTGAGTCCGTAACGAGCTACGGCCCGACGGTTTATGTCAAAGTCCAGGTAATTGCCACCCACTACCCGTTCGGCATAAACGCTTAATGTGCCGGGGATATTGCGGATCACCGCCTCTAGTCTTTTACCTATTTTATTCAATATCTTCAAATTGTTACCCATAATTTTAATGCCTACCGGCGTCTTGATGCCGGTGGACAGCATATCTATTCTGGTCTTGATGGGCATGGTCCAGGCGTTGGTAAGGCCGGGGAATTTAATGGCATTATTCAGCCTCTCCTTCAGGCGGGTGAGGCTGTCGGGTATCTTGTCAGGCAGCATTTCTCGGGGCAGCCATTTGGCCCACTCCGGCCAGTTTTCGTAGAAGCGCTCAACATGATGCTTGGGCCATTTGCTCTGGGGCTTTAGCATAATGATGGTCTCAAACATGGACAGAGGCGCGGGGTCAGTAGCGGTGTCGGCCCGTCCCGCCTTGCCGAAGACCCGTTTTACCTCCGGGAAAGAGGCTATGATGCGGTCGGTCTGCTGCAAGACCTCTTTGGCCTTACCGATGGATATACCCGGCAGGGTGGTGGGCATATAAAGCAGATCGCCCTCATTAAGCGGTGGCATAAATTCAGAACCAAGGTGCATTAGGGGCCAGGCGGCTGAAGCCGTGATTAACAGAGCCAGTAAAATCGTGGATTTTCGCCATTTCAGGACAAAATCGACTACAGGCAGATAAATATAGGCCAGGAAGCGGTTTATCGGGTTTTCCTGCTCCGCTCTTATCTTCCCCCGAATGAACCAGCCCATGAGTACCGGCACCAGGGTAACGGAGAGGAAGGCCGCCGCCCCCATGGCGTAACTCTTGGTGAAGGCCAGGGGCTTGAACATCCGGCCGGACTGGCCGTTTAGGGCAAATACCGGGAAGAATGATACCATGATAACTAGCAGGGAGTAGAATAGGCTAGGGCCAACCTCCTTGGCCGATTCGGCAATGACCTGCCAATGCGGTTTTCTGCCCTTATTATGCTCGATATGTTTGTGCGTGTTCTCAATCATAATAATGGCGGCGTCAATCATGGCGCCAATGGCAATGGCGATACCGCCAAGACTCATAATATTGGCGTTGATCCCCTGAAAACGCATGATGATAAAGGATATCAGAATGGCTATCGGCAGGGTAAATATAGCTACCAGGGCGCTAGGCAGGTGAAAGAGGAAGATGGCGGTGACGACCGCCACGACAATACTCTCTTCGATGAGCTTGCTGCGCAGGGTATCCACGGCCCGATCAATAAGACCTGAGCGGTCATAAACCGTTTCTATTGTTACCCCGGCCGGCAGTCCGGCCTTCAATTCTGTCAGCTTCTTTTTGACATTTTTGATGGTTTGCAGGGCATTTTCCCCGTAGCGCATGATAACAACGCCGCCCACGGTCTCGCCTCTGCCGTTAAGATCGGCAAGGCCACGCCGCAGCTCCGGGCCTATATGAACCTCAGCCAGATCACGCAGGAGAATGGGAGTGCCGCGTTTATCGGTGCCGACGACAATCTCTTTGAGATCATCAATGGATTTTATATAACCCAGGCCGCGCACCATGAACTCCGTTTCGGCCATTTCAACCAGACTGCCCCCCACATCATTATTGCTGCGTTGGATAGCCTTTTTTATCTGGGGAATGGTGATGTGGTAGGCGAGGAGACGATCCGGATTGATGACAACCTGATATTGTTTGACATAGCCGCCGATACTGGCCACCTCCGCCACCCCGCTCACGGCGGTAAGCCCGTAACGCATATACCAGTCCTGGATGGAGCGCAATTGCTGCAGGTTGTGGTTCTTGCTCTTTAAGACATATTCATAAACCCAACCAACGCCCGTGGCGTCAGGCCCCAGGCTCGGAGTTACCCCCTTGGGCAGGAAGTGGGAGGCGTAATTCAGATATTCAAGCACCCTCGATCTGGCCCAGTAAAGATTGGTGCCGTCCTTGAATATGACATAGACAAATGACAGGCCGAAAAAAGAATAACCCCGTACCACCTTGGCATCGGGAACGGCCATCATTTGGGTAGTGAGCGGATAGGTTACCTGGTCCTCCACAACCTGTGGAGCCTGGCCTGGATATTTCGTAAAGATAATAACCTGGACATCGGAAAGGTCGGGGATGGCATCCAGAGGGATGGTTTTGAGGGCGTAGATACCGCCGGCAATCACAAAGAAAGTCATGAAGATGACCATGAATTTGTTGCGAATAGAAGCGTCAATGATTTTTTCCAGCATATTATGACCTTAATTACGAAAGTTTGTTATATGTTGCCTCGGGATGACAATAAAAATACATAAAATTGGCGGTATGGACGAATTCCAACTCAAGGGTTAGAATAAATTATCCAAATTTTCTTTGGCCTTTGGCGGCTTGGCTACCGGTGCCGCCTTTTCCTTGTTGGCATCTAGCATCTTCTGGATCGCGGCTCGCAAATTACTCTCCGAATCAAGCATGAATTGCGCGGAGGTGACCACCCGCTCATTTTCCAGTAGCCCCTGGTCCACTTCAACAAGGCCGTTCTGGCCGGCAAGACCTGT
>JAADIV010000028.1 GCA_013151175.1 Deltaproteobacteria bacterium
GTACGCATAATCCCCTGTTCCTCGGTAAGGGGATTAATAATGGCCACACACCGCCGCAGAGGATCAGCAGCCGCCAGCCCCAATTTATCAAAATAACGCCCATCAGTAAAGCTGTAGTTTATAACCTCTGAATATCCACTCGAAGTCATGATGCCTGCCAACTGTTGGCGCAGTATTCTGCCCACATCCTGACCGGAGAAACTCATGGGTACTGCCGGCAGGGATACGGGGATTTTATTATAACCTCTCAATCTGGCTATTTCCTCTACCAGATCAATCTCCCGCTCCAGATCAACCCGGAAACTTGGTGGCACCACCCGCAGGGTATCATCATCAATTTCTTCGGCCGCAACCTCGATGGCATTCAAATAGGCGCTTATATCTTCCAGACTAAAATCATCGCCAAGAAGCCGGCAGGTTCTTCGGACTCTGAGATTAAGAGGCGCAGGCGCCGGCATATCAGCCCTGCAATCAACAAGCCCGCCAGAAATTTCAGCGCCGCTCATCTTAATCATCAACTCCACCGCCCTCTCAAGGGCAAAAATCGTCCCTTGGGGATCGATACCACGCTCGAAACGATAAGACGCCTCGGATGGTAATTTCAAATTACGGGCAGTGCGGCGAATACAGACCGGATTGAAATAGGCACTTTCCAGTAAAACATCAGTGGTCTGCTCATCCACCTCCGAGTACTTACCACCCATCACCCCCGCCACCGCAGCAGGTTTTTCCGCATCGCAGATAACCAGCATCTCCGGGCTAAGATTACGTTCCACATCATCAAGGGTCGTTATCTTTTCACCTTCTGCGGCACGACGCACGACAATCCTGCCACCGGCAAGTTTATTAAAATCAAAGGCGTGCAGGGGTTGACCGCATTCCAGCATTACATAATTAGTCACATCAACAATATTATTGATTGACCGCAGACCAACTGTATCTAAAAGACGCAATAACCAGTCCGGTGACGGCCCAATCCTGACATTTTTCAACAGACGGGCGGCATAGCGGGGGCAGGCCTCAGAATCCAGAACCTCGACAGAAAAAGGCGTCGGAGATACCGGTTCTTTAATCTCACGCACCACCGGCAGCTTAAGCCTGGTGCCGGTAAACCCGGCAACCTCACGGGCAATACCAATAACACTGGCGCAGTCAGGCCGATTAGGAGTAAGATCAATCTCAATCAGGGTGTCAGCCAGCCCCAAAGCCACAGTTAAAGACTCACCATCCCGGCAGGAATCAGGCAGCTCAATAATGCCGGCGTGGCTGTCATTCAGACCCAATTCCTTCTCAGAACATAACATCCCCTCAGAGACCTCGCCCCGAAGCTTGGATTTTTTGATTTTAAAGCCTGCGGGCATGGTGACGCCCGGCAGGGCAATGGCTGTCAGCATCCCGGCATGAACGTTAGGCGCGCCGCACACAACTTTTTTTTGCGCATCACCAACCCGGACATCGCAAAGCACTAATTTGTCGGCGTTGGGATGGGGGCTGACATTGACGACCCTGGCAACCTTGATGGCAACAAGAGACTCATATAACGGCGTAACCGCGTCCACCTCCAGACCCAGCATGGTAAGACGGTCGGCCAATTCATTTACTGGCAGATCGAAATCAACATATTGCTTAAGCCAATTAACAGTAAATTTCATTTTGTATATTCAGGAGGTAAAAACCAGTTAGAACTGCTTTAAAAAGCGCAGATCATTCTCATAAAAAAGGCGGATATCCGTAATCCCGTATTTCAACATGGCAATACGCTCAATACCAATACCAAAGGCAAAGCCGCTATACTCATCCGGATCATAGCCCACCTTTTTAAAGACCTCAGGATCAATGAGTCCGGCGCCCAATATCTCCAACCAGCCCGTCTGCTTACAAACCCGACAGCCCCGACCTTTACAGATTACACAGGAAATATCAACTTCCGCGCTCGGTTCGGTAAAAGGGAAATAGCTGGGACGAAAACGAATGGCCGTATCTTTGCTGAAAATTTTAGTAATAAAAATACTTAAAATGCCCTTCAAATCAGCGAATGACACCTGCCGGTCAACCAAAAAGCCCTCCACCTGATGAAACATCGGCGTATGGGTAATATCAGAGTCACAACGATATACCTTCCCCGGCGCAATCATCCGCAGCGGCGGACTCTGCTTCTCCATGGTTCTGACCTGCATTGGCGAAGTATGGGTACGCAACAGGACATTATCACTGACATAAAAGGTGTCATGCATATCCCGGGCGGGATGATGCTTGGGAATATTCAGCCCTTCAAAATTGTAAAAATCCGACTCAATATCCGGGCCTTCCGCCACCGTAAATCCGAGCCGCTCAAAGATAGAGCATACCTCCGTCATCACCCTGGTTACCGGGTGTTGATGGCCTGGTGGTATGGCCCGGCCCGGCAGGGTTAGATCAAACTGAGCCGCTCCCTTGCCGGCACCGCCGTTACCGGCGCCACCGATTCGCAGTTTTCCGGCCTCATAGACAGCATCGAGTTCAGCCTTAATCTCGTTTGCCATCTTACCAAGCGCCGGCCGCTCCTCCTTGGATGCCCGGCCCAAATTACGCATCAAAGAAGTGAAAATGCCCTTGCGTCCCAAATATTTTACCCTGACCGCCTCTAACGCCTCAGCATCCGTAACCTCGGCAAGGGCCGTCAAGGCCGCATCTTTGATCTTGAGGTATTCTTCTTTCATGAACAGAACCGGCCTGAATCAGGAGGCCAGTTTCACGAGCCGCGAGAAGGCATTGGCATCGACAATTGCCAAATTTGACAAAACTTTACGATCCAACTCGACATTGGCCTTTTTAAGCCCCCCCATCAGTTTACTATAGGATATGCCATTAATCTTTGCCGCTGCGGATATTCGGGCGATCCAAAGCTTACGGAAATTGCGCTTCTTCTGGCGGCGGTCACGATAGGCGTAGCACAAGGCCCGGTCAACCGCCTCGGAGGCGGTTCGGATCAGACGATGCCGGCCGCCGACATAACCTCTGGCCATCTTTAAAATCTTATTTCTCCTGCGACGCGCCTTAAACCCGCGAGTAACTCTAGGCATCGTATTCTCCTTATTCTTGATGGCGTCGTAAAAAGTCCGATCTACTGCGTTGTGGCGTTTCGCTAGACCTTCGGCATACCATATGTATTGCCGAAGCCCTATCGAACCACCACGCCTTGTATATCGAAATTTTTACTTAGCCATCGTTTAGTTAGTGATGGACTTTTTACGAGTTTGTCATTCTTAAAAAATTAGCAATTTTATCTATCCGCAGGGGGCAGCCAACCGCCCCTGGCGCCGGTTAAATATAAGGCAGCATCCTCTTGACATTCCGGGTATTAGTCCTATCCAACACCGTACTCTTCCGCAAACCCCTCTTGAGTTTAGTGGTTTTTTTCGTCAAAATATGACTGGCGAAGGCCTTATTACGGACTATTTTACCGGTGCCGGTAGTTCTAAAACGTTTCGCTGCCCCACGGTTGGTTTTCATTTTTGGCATGACTGATTCTCCTGATTATTATTTCGGCCCGATAAACATAACCATCTGCCGGCCTTCCATTTTCGGTTCCTGCACCACAACTGCCACGTCTTCCAGAGCGGCGGCTATCATCTTCAAGGTCTTAAAGCCCTGGCTGTCGGCATAGACTATCTCCCTACCCCGGAAACGCACGGTTACCTTAACCTTATTTTTACTCTCTATAAATTTTCTTATATTTTTAACCTTAAAATCAACGTCATGTTTCTCGGTCTTGGGACGCAATTTTATCTCTTTCACTTCAACAACTGTTTGCTTCTTTTTGGCATCGGCCTGTTTCTTACTCTGTTCGTAACGGAACTTGCCATAATCCATGACCCGGCATACCGGCGGATCAGAATTCCCGGATACCTCGACTAAATCAAGCCCGGAATCTTCCGCCCGGCTTAAGGCAGCGGCAATCGGCAATATACCAAGCTGCTCGCCATCTTCTGAAATCACCCTGACGCTCTGGCTTTTTATCATACCATTGATATTAGCCCTGATCTCCCGTCCTCTACTAACCTTCTTTCGGCCTTTGATATGCCACCTCCGTTGCTACTACTTAATTAATTTCAGGCGTCCGGCCTTCCCGCCGGATTAAATCAATAAAATCTTCCGCCGTCATGGGATCAAGATTTTTGCCATCTCTTAAACGCACCGTCAAAGTATTGTTTTCAACCTCCTTATCGCCAATAATCAGCATATATGGGAGTTTACTTAACTGCGCCTGGCGTATCTTATAACTCAACTTTTCATTACGCAGATCTTTTTCAATCCGAACCCCGGCCTTTCGCAGTGTCTGGTAAACCTGACCGGCATAATCAAGCTGCGCATCGGATATATTAAGAATCCTGGCCTGCACCGGTGCCAGCCACAGCGGGAAAGCACCGGCGTAATGTTCAATCAAAATGCCGAAAAATCGTTCCAAAGAGCCCATCAAAGCGCGATGAATCATAATAGGCTGATGTTCGTTGCCGTCTTCACCGATATAGGTAATGCCAAAACGCTCCGGTAAATTAAAATCGACCTGAATTGTTGAACATTGCCACGAGCGCCCCAGGACATCTTTGATCTTAATATCTATCTTGGGGCCATAAAAGACCCCTTCACCAGGATCAATCTCAAAATTCATGCCCTTCTTTTCCAGGGCCAGTTTCAGAGCCGCAGTAGACTTATCCCAATTGCCATCACTACCCACCGATTTTTCCGGCCGGGTGGACAAATAAACCTCATACTCCTTAAAGCCGAAGGCCTTAAGGATATTCATATTGAGATCAAGAATATTATAAATCTCCTGCTCAAGCTGCTCCGGCAGGGTAAAAATATGGGCATCATCCTGGGTAAAGCCCCTGACTCTCATCAGACCGTGCAGGGCGCCGGTACGTTCATAGCGATAGACCGTTCCCAACTCGCACCAACGCAGCGGGAATTCCCGGTAACTTCTCTTGCGCGTTTTGTAGATGGCGATATGAAAGGGACAGTTCATGGGCTTTATCTGATAACTCACATTATCAACGTCCATGGGAGAAAACATATCATCTACATAAAAATCAAGATGGCCTGAGGTCTGCCACAGATCCCGTTTGGCAATTTGCGGGGTGTAGAGTAACTCGTAATCATGCCGGTAATGCTCATCTTTCCAAAAATCCTCAATCAAGCGGCGAACACGCGCCCCCTTGGGCTGCCACAGAATCAGACCCGGCCCGACCTGATCGCTTATGGTGAACAGCTCCAATTCCTTGCCCAAGCGGCGATGATCGCGCTTTTTTGCCTCTTCCAACTGATGCAGATAATGGCGTAAGGCTTTGGCATCGGCAAAGGCGGTACCATAAACCCGTTGCAGCATGGCATTTTTTTCATCACCACGCCAGTAAGCACCGGCCACCTTGATCAGCTTAAAGGCCTTGATCCAACCGGTATGCGGCAGATGCGGCCCCCGGCACATATCGACAAATTCCCCCTGTTGGTACAGAGACACCGTCTCCGCCTCTATAGAATCCAGGAGTTCAAGCTTATATCTCTGGCCCTTATTTTTAAACAGAGAAGCGGCTTCTTCCCTGGTAACTTCGCTTCTGACAAACGGCAGACGGGCAGCAATTATCTCCTGCATCCGGGCCTCAATCTTCTCCAAATCGTCAGATGAAAAGGGAATTTCCTTAGCAAAATCGTAATAAAAGCCATCGGCAATTGCCGGGCCAATAGTAACCTGAATATCCTCGCCAAATATATCAATAACAGCC
Organism: Deltaproteobacteria bacterium; assembly: GCA_013151175.1. Taxonomy (GTDB): domain Bacteria; phylum Desulfobacterota; class Desulfobulbia; order Desulfobulbales; family VMSU01; genus JAADIV01. The sequence continues at coordinate 5,760 of JAADIV010000028.1, forward strand.
TGCGCCATGACATGCGAGGTACTGTGCCGAAGTATCTCAAGCCCCGCCGAACTGGCAATAGTTATTGGTTCCAGGATGACATCCACCGCCAAAACAGCAGATAAATCCAACAGCCCCTGCGAAGTTTTGACCGCAAGGACAGCCTTCCTGAGTTTATTGGAGCACAAGGCCTTCAAGGCCTCAGTAACCGAAACCCCAACAGGCATAGCCTGCGCTGCTCCGTCAAGTAAAGAAATATTAATTGTCATTTTTATTTCAATAAACCCATGATACCCCAAAAAAAAAGAGGCCAGATCTACAAATCCGGCGTCCAAGGTACAGCATATTGCCTGGTAGGCACGAGCGGATTTGAACCGCTGACCTCTTGCGTGTCGAGCAAGCGCTCTAACCAACTGAGCTACGCGCCTATTACATCACAAAACCGAAGGGACAGTAAAGGCCCAACAACCTGGAGCAATTAACAATTATCAGTTATTAAGTCAAGATAATAGTTCACTAGCCAAACCCGCAGGCATATCACTTCGTCTTATTTATTCTCTCCATGGCGGTCATAACGCCCCGCTCAATAATCAAGCGGATATCGCCGCAAATCTGCGGTATTTTCGCGGCAATAACCTGCCGCTCCGCCGCATTAAATCCAGCCAGGACAAAATCACTTGCCGGCATATTCCCCGGCGGTCGGCCAATCCCCACCCGGAGCCGGGTAAATTCCCTACCGCCCAAATGACTGATCAATGAAGCAATACCATTATGACCGCCGGCGCCCCGATTGACCACCACTTTAACCCTGTCTAAATCAAGATCAAGATCATCATGCACGACAATGATGTCTTTGCTGACAGCGCGATAATACGAGGCAATCATTCCCACCGCCAGGCCGCTGTCATTCATGAATGTCTCGGGCTTAATAAATACGAGAGACTCACCCCATAACACCGTCTTAAGAACTCGCGCCGGCCATTTGGAACCGGAAAATGTTAACCCCTCCCGCGCCGCCAGATAGTCAAGCACCTGAAAACCGATATTATGGCGGGTGCCCCTATATTTAGCGCCCGGATTACCGAGGCCAACAATCAGCCGCATAACAAAACCTTAATCGATGGTCATTACCAATTAAAAAAACCGAAAAAAGGATGACTAAACCTTTTATCGGTTTTTCCAGGCTATGACCTTGCAGAAAATTTTCAGACGGCTTCTTTAGCGCCTTCGGCTGCGGCAGGAGCCTCTTCCCCCTCCGCTTCCATCTCTTGCTCTTCTAGCAGCGCTGCCTTGGACTGTTCCTGAACAGCTACGCAGGTTTCTTCTCCGGCACTCAAAATTTCTACCTTATCGGGAATAACCAGATCGCTGAAATGGAGGCGATCACCAATACCCAAGTTAGAGACATCTATCTCGATAAAATCAGGAATATCAAGGATAATCCCCTTCAGCGAAACCTTGGCATGAAAGATATTCATCTCACCACCCAACTCAACGCCCTTGGCATTACCGGCATATTTGATCGGCACATCAAAAACTATGGGCTCCGTCATGCTGACTTCAAAAAAATCAACATGCAACAGACTGTCATCAACAGGCTTAGTTTGAATCTCCTTGACGATAACATGACGTTTAGCGGCAGATGAGCCATCGGCAATATCAAGGCTGAAGACAGCGTTCCGGCGCTGCATGGCCAGAAGCGTGTTGGTAAGTGTTTTGGTGGTAAATACCAGTGGTATCGGCTCTGTTTTAGGGCCGTACAAAACGGCAGGAGTGCCGCCCGATCTTCTTAAACTACGGGCAGAGCCTTTACCGAACTCATTCCTGATCTGTGCGCTTAAATCATACTGTAACATTTGCTAAAACCTCCTGACCGGGCCAACCGGAACTATATTAACACCACATTGAAAATTAGCAGCCGTCTCTTCAGACAAAAAGAGAACTGACCGAGTCTTCCGAATTTATGCGTCTAATCGCCTCACCAAGCATCTTGGCAACGGAGAGAACCTTTATCTTCTTACAGGCAAGAGCGGAATCGCGCAATGGAATGCTGTCCGTAATTACCAATCTTTTTATATTTGAGGCCTCAAGACGTTCAATGGCCGGGCCAGACAACACCCCGTGAGAGCAGCAGGCAAAAACATCTTTCGCGCCCTTCTCAAGCAGAATATCAGCGGCAGAACAAAGAGTTCCCGCCGTATCAACCATATCGTCAAGCAGGACAGCCGTCTTGCCTTTCACATCGCCGATAACATTCATAGCGACACATTCATTAGCCCTTTCACGCCTTTTATCAATGATGGCTATTTCAACATCCAGGCGTTTGGCGAAGGCCCTGGTACGCTCAACCCCACCGGCATCAGGCGATACCATTATCACATTTTCGAACTCGTCATTGATATGTTCCAGTAAAATCGGGGCAGCATAAAGATTATCCACCGGAATATTAAAAAATCCCTGTATCTGCCCGGCATGTAAATCCAGGGTAAGCACCCGCCTAAAGCCGACACTCATTATCATTTCCGCCACAACCTTCGCCGTAATCGGAACCCTGGGAGCAACCTTGCGATCCTGCCTGGCATAACCATAATACGGCAAAACTGCAGTAATCCGCCGGGCGGAAGCCCGCCGCATGGCATCGGCCATAATCACCAGTTCCATTAAACTCTTATTGACTGGCGGGCAGGTGGGCTGAATAATAAAAATATCACGGCCCCGAACATTTTCCTTAACTTCCACAAATATTTCACCGTCACTGAAGGTTCTTACCTCCGCGACAGACAGGGGAATCTCCAGATATCGACATATGTCGTCAGCCAACGGCCGATTGGAGTTCCCGCTAAATATCTTCATGTCTCTAATCATTCGCTTCATCCTTTCTCTGACCGTTTACCGGCAATATACGAGCTGCCCCATGACAAAATAACTGGCTGGGGCGGTAGGATTCGAACCTACGAATGCAGGCGTCAAAGGCCTGTGTCTTACCGCTTGACGACGCCCCAGTACAAACAAAGTAACTGCTCAGTTACGGCTGTGACTCATACGCCATTGCGCTAAATAGTTACTAAAACTCAGGAAACAGGTTGGGTCAAAAAGACCCCGCTATATAATTCCCTAAAGGCCGTATAGCTAGCCGCAGCCTCTGCCCGCCGCCTGAAAATACCGAAAACCGTTGGACCGCTGCCGGACATCATGGCCAGACAGGCGCCCTGCCCTGCCAACTCTTCCTTGATGCTCTGAATAACCCCATAACGCCGCGCAGTCACAGCCTCAAGATCATTAAAAGGTGATTCGGCATTACATACCGCGAGAATTGTCGGCATCCCCGGCAACAATTCACCGGCAAAAGATTTTGAACAGCCGGGTAACATATATGGCTTGGCACCTGTTGTCAATCTAAAATTATCATAGACCCATTTAGTCGAAACAGGTATGCCGGGGTTTACTAACACTATCCAACAATCGCCAAGCGGCTCGATATTTTTCAGGGTAGTGCCGATGCCTGTGGCAAAAGCAGCCGCGTTCGTACCAATAAAAAATGGCACATCAGCCCCCAGCGAAGCCCCCAATTCCCGCAAATCACCTAGCGACAGATTAGTACCGAAGAGGGAATTAAGCCCTGAAAGCGCAGCAGCGGCATCGCTGCTGCCGCCACCAAGTCCCGCCGCCACGGGAATTCGTTTCTCCAGATGTATCTCAACATTACCAGAAATTCCGGTATAATCAAAAAATACCAGAGCGGCCTTAAAAACTAAATTATTCTCGTCCTCCGGTAGAACAGCCCCGGAACATCGCAGCTCAACACCGCAGCCAGCGGCAGTCTTCTTAAAAGACAAGCAGTCAGCCAGGGCAAGTTTTTGCATGGCCGTCTCTATGCCATGGTAACCGTCAGCACGCCTGCTGCCCACTCTGAGGACTAAATTAATTTTAGCTGGCGCCAAAATTTCAAGCTCTGAGCTAATCATAATGGAAGTTAAAGCAGGACAGCCCTTATTGGGATTCGGCCTTCACATAACGCATCTTGAGATCATAGATACTGTTTGCGGCTAATTCTGACTCCTCAGCATTCAAATTATTTTTGGTTTTATCGACCAACATACTCATGGTATCAATGGTATGCTTAGCCATCATCATATCTTTATGCCGGACGTTGGTTGCCGGATCGGCTATCTCACCAAGATGGTAGAGGGCTGAGGTATTCAAGGCCATAAAGAAAGAGGTGAAGGTAACATCCGGCATGACGCATTTGCCGTCTTTTTTAACCATGCCAGGCGCACAGTCACAACCATTTTTCTGGTGTTTTTTGTCCATATTCACTATATCTCCGGCATATCAAGAACCATGGCGGCATTGACATTATCAAGCGCTAACACCACCTCCAACTGCTTTTTATCCAGAATCTGATCGGTATTCAAAAGTATAACATTCTGCCTGCCGTCAGCCTCACGGCCTACGGTCATATTCTGGATATTAACACTGAAACCAGCCAGAGTCGAGCCAAGGGCGCCGATTACCCCAGGAACATCATTGTTATAGACATACAGCATGGGGCCGGCGGGCAGAGATTCCAGACGGAATGAATTCAAACGGACAAGACGCGGCTCATTCTTGCCAAACACGGTACCAACCAGAACATTTTCCCCCTCGGTGGTTCTCACCGTGACCTTCAGTAAATTGGTAAAATCGTCAGATTCATTGGTCTTGGACTCAGTAACTTTAATACCTCTGTCCTTGGCAATTATGGGAGCGTTGATGAAATTGACCGCCTCCTTCAGAATAGGCGTGAAAAGGCCCTTGAGAAAGGCCACCGTAATGGGTTTAACATCAAGATCCGCCAACTCGCCTACATACTCGATGTCCACCGCCTTCACTCCGCCGTTGGCAATCTGCATATGAAAGGTACCGAGAGTAGCAGCCAGATTTATAAAGGGGCCGACCTGCTTCATAACCTCGGAACTCACGGAGGGCACATTAACCGCGTTGGTGATCGTACCATTGTTGAGATAATCGGCCATTTGCTCGGCAATGGCCACCGCCACGTTAATCTGGGCCTCAGAGGTTGAAGCGCCGAGATGAGGGGTGCATATAAAATTATCCAAGCCAAGCAAAGGATTATTTTCCCGATTGGTGGGCTCAACGGCAAAAACATCCAGGGCAGCGCCAGATATTTCTCCGTTTTTCAGGGCCTCGTAGAGAGCCTCTTCATCGACTACCCCGCCCCTGGCACAGTCAATAAGCATGGCACCGGCCTTCATCAATTTAAACTGCTCGGTTGAGAGTATTTTAGCGGTCTCTTTTATCAGAGGTACATGAACCGTTATATAGTCACTGCGTTTGCAGAGATCGTCCAGGCTCACCAACTCAATACCGATTTTATCGGCAATTTCTTGCGGCATATAGGGATCAAAGGCGATAATCTGCATATGCAGGCCCTTGGCCCTGTCGGCAACAATGGAGCCTATACGACCAATCCCAACAATACCAAGGACTTTGCCGGTTACCTCCCGGCCCCCGAATTTCTTTTTTTCCCATTTACCGGCCTTCATCGAGGCCGTGGCCTGCGGGATATTTCGAGTCAGGGACATCATCATGGAAATCGCGTGTTCAGCGGCAGTTGTAGCATTGCCATCCGGGGCATTCATCACCACGATCCCTTTTTTGCTAGCAGCGGGAATATCCACATTATCCAGGCCGATACCGGCCCGGCCAACCACCCGCAAATTATCGGCCGCCCCGACAATCTCATCGGTCACCTTGGTTGCGCTGCGAACAACCAGACCATCATAATCACCAATAATCTTTTTTAACTCCTCCGGGGCAAGGCCGGTATTTATATCAACCTGCAAGCCGGCATTCCTTAATATCTTAGCGCCAACCGGAGCCAGATTATCACTTATTAAAACCTTCATTTTTTCTCCTGGTGGAATATTTGCGAGAACTTATGCACAGACCGGCCTTGTGAATAGTTGTTGAATACGAGGCCAATCGCAGTTAGCAAGGAAAAGTAAAAGTGCGGATTATGATGCTATGAGGAATGTTTGTCAAGAATATTTTTGGCCGGCTATTGGAACCCGCCAATCACGTTTGGCTGATTCCAACAGCCGGCCGCACAACAACGCTTGACATATTACCCCAAAAGCGTCATTTTGGCCAATCCGTTTATTATATTCAGCTCAGTAAACATTCAGCCCTAACGCGCTAAAAATGACCAATACAACCAATACAGATCTACCCAAGGCCTACGAGTTTCACGCAATAGAAGAACGCTGGTATAATGAGTGGCTGGAGAAAAAGACCTTTGCCGCTAAAATGGAAGAGGGACGTGAATCTTTCTCCATTGTCATTCCACCGCCCAATGTTACCGGCGTTTTGCATATTGGCCACGCCCTGAATAATACCCTGCAGGATATTCTGGTACGTTACCGGCGTATGCAGGGCATGAATGTGCTTTGGGTACCAGGTACCGATCACGCTGGTATCGCTACGCAAAATGTTGTTGAACGGCAGTTAGCTGCCGAAAATACCGACCGTCACGCTGTCGGCCGGGAAAAATTTATTGAGCGGGTCTGGAAATGGCGGGCCAAATCTGGCGGCCAGATCATTAATCAGTTGAAGCGGCTTGGCTGTTCCTGTGACTGGGATCGAGAACGGTTCACCATGGACGAGGGTCTGTCCCGTGCCGTCCGCAAGGTCTTTACCACCCTGTATAACCAGGGCCTGATTTACAAGGGCGATTACATTATCAACTGGTGCCCCCGCTGTCATACCGCCCTCTCAGATTTGGAAGTCGAACACGAACCCACCGCCGGCAAGCTCTACAATATCCGTTATCCGTACACCGCCGGTGACGGTTACCTGATCGTTGCCACCACCCGCCCGGAGACCTTATTGGGAGATACAGCGGTGGCGGTACACCCCGATGATGAGCGCTATAATCAATTGCCGGAAAAAGCGGTTATCCTGCCCATTGTCGGCAAAAAAATCCCCATTATCTTCGACACCCATGTAGAGCGGGAATTCGGCACCGGGGCCTTGAAGGTTACCCCGGCCCATGACTTGAACGACTTTGAAATAGGCCGCCGCCACGACCTGCCGCTCGTAACAGTAATAGACGACAACGGAGTTATGAACGAGCAGGCCGGTAAATACATGGGTCTGGATCGTTTTGCCTGCCGCCGGCAGATTGTCGCCGACCTGGAAGAGGCCGGCCTTTTAGAAGGGGTTGACGACTACGAACACGGCGTTGGCACCTGCTACCGCTGCCATACCGTCATTGAGCCAAGCCTCTCCAAACAGTGGTTTGTCAGCATAAAGCCACTGGCCGCAAAGGCCATTGCCGCCGTCAAGGAGGGCAAAATACGCATCCACCCGAAATCATGGGAAAGCACCTATTTCAACTGGATGAATAATATCCGCGACTGGTGCATCTCCCGGCAAATATGGTGGGGCCATCAAATACCCGCCTGGACCTGCGAAGACTGCCACGAGATGTCAGTGGCCGATGAGGATCTCACCGTCTGTCCCAAATGCGGCAGCGCCAATCTCAGCCGTGAGTCTGATGTACTGGACACCTGGTTCAGTTCCGGCCTATGGCCATTCTCCACCCTGGGTTGGCCTGATGACAGCAAAGAATTAAAGACATTTTATCCCACCTCAGTACTGATTACGAGCTTTGACATCCTTTTCTTTTGGGTGGCACGAATGATTATGCTAGGTACCCATTTCATGGAAGAAATTCCTTTTAAAGATGTCTATCTGCACGCCCTAGTGCGGGACGCCGATGGTCATAAGATGAGCAAATCCAAGGGCAATGTCATGGATCCGCTCATTGTCATGGACAAATACGGCACCGACGCCTTCCGCTTTACCCTCACCGCCTTTGCCGCCCAGGGCCGAGATATCCGTATCTCGGAAGACAGAATTGAGGGCTATCGCCATTTCATCAATAAGGTCTGGAATGCCTCCCGTTTCGCGCTTATGCATGTGAGCGCCGCGACATCATCGTTCAATTATGAGGAATTAAGCCTGCTCGATAAATGGATATTAAGCCGGGTTACGCGAACAATCAGGCAATACCAGGACGCCCTGGATAAATTTTATTTTAATGAGGCCGCCTCGGTAGTCTATCAATTCGTCTGGCATGAATTCTGCGATTGGTATCTTGAGTGGATTAAACCCGCCCTGTTCAGTGATTCAGTCCAGGAAAAGGCGCGAACCCAAGCCGTTCTTCTCACGGTTATGGAGATTATCCTGAAGCTTCTGCACCCCATCACCCCCTTTATCAGCGAGGAGATTTGGCACGCCCTGCCCGGTGAACGGGCATTTTTAATGTTGGAGTCATTCCCGGTGCCGGAAGAGTCATGGGAATCCGATGATTTGGAGGACACCGTTACTCTGCTCATGGGAGTTATCGGCGGCATCCGGAATATCAGGAGCGAGATGCAGATCCATCCATCAGCCGGGATTACGGCAATTATTGTCTGTGCCAATCCTCATAAACGCGAAAGGCTTTTGACATACGCCAAAGATGTGACCAGTATGACCCGTGCCAATGACCTGCAAATTGCCGCGAATGGTGAATGCCCAAAGGGGGCGGCATCATACATATACGATGATATCGAGATATTTGTCCCCATGAGCGGCCTCATCAACACTGAACGGGAATTGCAAAAACTGGCAAGGGAAAAAGAAAAGATAGCCGCCCAACTCAAGAGGACGGAAGGCAAACTGGCCAATAAAAAATTCCTTGCCAATGCCCCGGCAGAGGTGATTAGCAAAGAAAAAGAGAAGGCCGCAGGCTTCACGGCCACCATGGCAAAAATTAATGAAAATGCCCAGCGCCTGCGTGACATTGAGGGCTGATCTTTGCCGGACTAGCGAGTAGCCCAAGCATTTCTCCGGGATGCTTATAAACGTCGCTCTCCTGCCGCCAGGTCTTCCAATGTATCTATATCCAGGATTTTAATAACCTTGCCATTTGCTTCGATAAGACCCTGACCGGTCATTTTTGCCAGTATGCGGGACAGGGTTTCCGGAATGGTACCCAATAGACTGGCAAGACTATTTTTGGCCAGATCCAAACGTATCTCAGCGCTGTGATCCTGCTGTTCGCTGAGCAGAAGCAGATGGGTGGCCAGGCGGCCGGGAACTTCCTTTAGAGACAAGGCCTCAATCATTGCCGTAAACTTCTTCAGACGCATGGAGAGAGCGGCCATCATATTCATGGCCAAATCAGGCTTGCTACGGATTAGTTCGAGAAAGGATCTTCTGGAAAAAAAGAACAACCGGCTAGCAGACATAGCCACAGCGTGAGCCGGATAAGGGTCGCCAGCAAAGATAGCCGCCTCCGCAAAGGGCTCCCGTGGCGGGAATATGTGCAAAATCTGCTCCTTACCATCGGGTGAAAGTTTAAAAATTTTCACCTTACCCGTGACAACCACATAAAAACCGCTGCCGGGGTCACCCTCAGAAAAGATCAGTCCCCCGCGTTTTACCGTTTGGTCGGTTAAGATCATGGCCACCTCAGCCAGATGATCGGCAGGAAGTCCCTGAAAAAGCGGCGTCAACGCCAGATGCTCAACAATCTTCAATTTTCACCATCAGACAACAAGATTAACTCTCTGCCGTTGGTTGGATGCCGTCGGCCCATTCTCAGACCGCCGGCTAGCCGCCTGCCGGGCTTCCTCCGCCTGCTTATCTGCCGTCTGTTTTGCCGCATCAGCATCTTTTTGCGCTTGCAGTTCTCTGGCCTTTCGCGAAATATCAACTCTGGCACTCTCCGTATCTGAAGCGGCGGCCTTATTGGTATTCTCCTGGGGAACAGATGCTGCGCCACCCTGGTTTTGTCTATACAAGCGAACCTGGTTTTGGCTGCCTACTGCGCCTATACTCATATGCAACGCCTCCTTTATATAACCATATGTGCAAGCCATGAATCAGCTTTTACAGAACTCCTTTAACTCCGAAGCATACTGCTAATTATAAGCAAACCTGCGGTATTGGACAAGGGCTAAAATAAGGTAAGAATTCACCATTTTGCTCATACCTTGGCATTATTCCTATAATAATCAACCGCTTACCACATAAAATAAATAACTCTCCAACGTCACAACAAAAACCGCCGGCAAAAACCCCTGCCACCCTGGCCCCTGACAACAACCTGCCGTGATACCTGGTGGCACCGCATGGGCAGGTTTGAAACCTGCCCCTACACGACCCAAAACCTGGCCTCTGTCACCTGTCACCTGTCACCTGTCACCTGCCCCCTGTCTCAAAGATACAGCGACTTTTTTAAGTAGGCGGGCATAATCTTATGGGCGGCCACAGGGGTCAGAGGCGGCTTGCGGCGGTCTATTTCCAGGCCCCTGGCCGCCGCGCTTTTATCCAACACCATGATATCCTGCTTGGTATTTAGGGGTTGACCGTCGGTATCAGTAATGGGAATCAGGACAGGCCCCCGGCCGTCAAAGACATAGGCCGCCTGGCCGTTGGTAAGCGAAACAACACTGCCTGGCGGATAAATGCCCACCGCCTCGACAAAGGCGTGCAGAATGAGCTGCAATAAATTATCCTTATGCGCGTATTTATGGAAGATATCGGCAACCACACCCACAGGGTTCATGGCCTCTTTATAGACGCGCCTGGAGGTCATTGCATCATAGATGTCGGCCAATTTACATATCTTGACACAGGATGGAATATCGGCCGGATTCACATCGGCCGGATAACAGCGTTTCTCGTCATTAAACAGGCGGGCATGGTGCAGGCGGCCTATTTTACAGATAAATGGGTTGTCTATGGAATTTTTGGCAAACAGCTCGGGACCTTTGGAAAGGCTGTGCTCCTTAACGATCTCAAACTCATCGGCAGTCAGTTTGCCCTCCTTGTTAAGCACCTCTTTATCAACCAGAATCTTGCCAATATCGTGCATAAAAAAACCAATGGATATATCACGCATCTCCCTGGCCGTAAAACATTTGCGGAACTGGATTCCATCTGGCTCACCAGAGTCTGCCATGGAATTATGTAAACGCTTATTCACTGCGGCGCCGAATTTTTCGGCAAACTTCTTAAGCACCACCGTGCCAATCGTGCAAACATTTATGGAGTGATTATAGAGATAATCATCGTAGGAAAAGATCTCTCTGGTCAGATAGGAGAAAGCGTTATCGTTTTGGGAAATAAAAGCAAACAGCCCGGATACAGTGTCCTCAATAGGGGCAAAATCAAAATGACCGCCATTATCCTGAATAGAGGTCAGGACGTTCTTGATACATCCCCTGGCCTTCTCGTATTTTTGGGAGGCCGCGGTTCTGATCTCTGATATTTCATTAATTCTACGGTCTATTTCTGATGTCGGGGCGGCCTTTGCCGGAGTAAACGAGGCAGGAGACTCAATGGAGTTGCCGTCTTTATCCCACATCCCGCCGGCACCGGCATTGACGATGGGGATCACGCCAATACCGAATTTTTTAACATTCAACAGGGGAATGGCATCGGTAACCAAAACATCTTTTTCCAGAATGAGCCGGCCCTGTTTATTGAAGATATCAACACCGGTACGCACCTTGCCGCCATTATTTACAATGTCAACAAGTTGGTCTATTGATATTTTGGGGGCCGTATCTGGCATTATTCCAAGTCCTCAAGTTGTGGCAATTTGCCAAAAAACAGGGAGGGAGTTCCATTAATTTAATGACAAAATAGATGTTAGTCATTAAACCTACCTAAGGGTAAATGTCCGACAAATAGCCAACTAGGTATATATACGGAACATTATACGCCGACAATTTGCCTTTTCCTAGTAAAAACCGGTTAGGAGTACATTATGCAGATTATAGAGCTTGAACCAATCGGCATATTACATTGTAACCTGCATAACCGCAAAGATACGCCAAAGAGTACCAGTGAATCAACGGCGCAGGGAATTATTGAGATCAATCCCCAATATCTGGCCGGTCTTGATGGTATAAATGCCGGTTCCAGTATTTTGGTATTATTCTGGTTTGACCGGGCGCCGCGGGACGTCCTGCGCGTTCATCCCAGGGGGGATAAAGACCGGCCGATGCGCGGGGTATTTGCCACCCACAGCCCAATGCGCCCAAACCCCATAGCCGTTTCCAAATTAAGGGTATTGCGCCGGGCGGACAACTGTCTTACGGTACAAGGACTTGATGCCATGGATAACACCCCGGTATTGGATATAAAGAGTTCCAGGTAATTTTAACATGGAGACGAAATGAAAATTCATTATTTACAGCATGTACCATTTGAGGATCTAGGTAGCATCGCCGCCTGGGCCGATGCCAAAAAGGCCAAAATTACCCATACCCGCCTCTTTCGCGATGAGCGCCTGCCTGCCTGCGCCGATTTCGACTGGCTCATCGTCATGGGCGGCCCCATGAATATACACGAGGAGAATCGCTACCCCTGGCTTAAACGTGAAAAGGAATTTATCGGCAAGGCAATTAAACTTGGCAAGACCGTGTTGGGTATCTGCCTTGGCGCCCAACTTATCGCCGATGTTCTGGGGGCTGAGGTCTATGCCAATGGGGAAAAAGAGATAGGTTGGTTCCCGATTAAACCGGCGCATGACCTCCAGGATCGCTTATTAAAAATAATACTGGGGCCGGAGCTTGAGGCTATGCACTGGCATGGCGATACCTTTTCCATCCCAGATCAGGCCGTGCGGCTAGCATCAAGTGAGGTCTGCAAAAACCAGGGATTCATTTATAAGAACAGGGTAATCGCTCTCCAATTTCATCTGGAGACAACGGCCGCTAGCCTAAAAAGGCTCATCAGTAATTGCCAGAACGAACTAACCCAGGCGCCGCATATTCAAAACGCCGCAGAGATGCAGGCCGATGCAGGCCGTTTCCGCAGGATAAACTCGGTAATGAGCCGTTTATTGGATCACCTGGATGCCAAACAACGCCCCTGAGAGCATTTTTTTATAGACGATTAAATCTATGTACTCTATTGTCTTCATCATTCATTTTAATTTGCCTAGTGTTGTTGGCACTGAAAGCGAGAATAGCAATGCCGGAAATTAAGCAAAAATTATTAAGGGCCATCCCAAAAGTTGATGAATGCCTAACCTGGCTGGCGGATAAGGGCGTAGCCGCAGCAGACGCCTCCATCGAGGCTGCGGCACCGCAGTTCTTGCTCAAAAAGGCCGTGCGGCAGAACCTGGCCAAGAGGCGTGCCGCCATCCTGGCCGGTGAATTGACCGATTCTGCTGACCTGCGTAAAGAGGCCGTTATCAGCGACATTATCAAGGCCCTGCGCCAGATGATGACCCCCAATTTCCGCACTGTCATCAACGCCACGGGGGTCGTTGTTCACACCAACATGGGCCGCTCTCTGCTGCCCGCAGAGGCGGTAAATAACCTGAAAAAAGTTGGCGCTCATTACGCGAACCTGGAATTTGACCTGGCAACCGGCAAGCGCGGCAGCCGCTATAGTCTGGTGGAAGAGATTCTCTGCGATCTCACCGGCGCCGAGGCCGCCCTGGTGGTCAATAACAACGCCGCCGCCGTCTTCATCAGTCTCAGCGTCCTAGCTAAAGGCCGTGAGGTTATTGTCTCCCGTGGTCAATTAGTGGAAATAGGCGGTTCCTTCCGCATCCCGGATGTTATGGCAAGGAGCGGCGCCCGTCTGGTCGAGGTGGGGGCAACCAACCGCACCCATCTGCGGGATTATGAAGATGCAATTCGTCAGGATACGGCGCTGTTGCTAAAGGTTCACACCAGTAATTACCGGCTGATCGGCTTTACTGCGGAGGTACCAGTTACCGAATTGACTAGCCTTGGCTCCAAATACAATATACCGGTTATGGAGGATCTTGGCAGCGGCTGTCTGGTGGATCTTTCCCGCTTCGGCTTACCCAGGGAGCCTACGGTAAAAGAGGTACTGGCCGGCGGCGTTGACGTGGTAACTTTCAGCGGCGACAAGCTCCTTGGCGGCCCCCAGGCAGGCCTGATCCTTGGCAAAAAGGCGGTTATCGACAAAATCAAGGCTGATCCGCTGAACCGGGTTCTGCGCATTGACAAGTTTACCCTGGCGGCTCTGGAGTCTATTTTACGCCTATATTACGATGAGGAAAGGGCCATCAGGGAAATTCCCACCCTGGCCATGTTAAGCGCCGCCCCGGCAGTAATAAGGAAACGGGCCCAACGGCTGTTGCGGCGCATAAAGGCCAAAGTTACCGGTTATGCCAATCTCTCACTGACAGCAAGCGAATCAAGGGTAGGCGGCGGCTCCCTGCCGGAGTACGGCCTGCCCACCTGGACCATGACTATATTGCCCCTCAAGATGACGGTAAACGCCCTGGAAAAATCTCTCCGTTCCCTCGACACCCCGGTTATCGGCAGAATCGAAAATGAGCATTTTTTACTCGATTTACGCACAGTTGCTGACGCCGATATTCCCGCCCTTGCCACCTGTCTGATCCAAGGTATCAAGTTATCAGGAGACAGGGAGCAGGGGGCAGGGGACGTAGAATGTCCCTGATTCCTGAAACCTGATACCTGAAAAATGACCCCCTTTGATTTTGAAAATAACCGGCTGACGGCGGCAGATTTTTATCGGCACAAGCGGCAATTTAGCCAGAGCATATCGGAATTATTCGTTTGTCAGGACGTCTGGTTCGGCCATCTATCAACCGCCGGAGAATTAAAGATAACTGCCGGGCAAGAGGAATATCTGGAGACCTTAAAGGCCGGAGCAAATCTGGCTGTCCAACAACAGCAGCCCATAATCGACAAAAAAAGGCAAAAGGTCTTTCTGCCGATAAGCGATCACGATAAAATCGCGGTCATCATAGT
>JAADIV010000035.1 GCA_013151175.1 Deltaproteobacteria bacterium
GCACGATTCTCCGTCAGTAGCTTAGTCACGTCCTCATGGGCCTGCCGCATCATACTCATGACTTCCCTGTCTATCTTGATGGCGGTATCTTCGCTGTAATCACGATGTTGGGAAATCTCGCGGCCCAGAAATATCTGTTCCTCCTTTTTGCCAAAGGTGAGCGGCCCCAACTCTTCACTCATGCCCCATTCACAAACCATCTTGCGGGCCAGGCCAGAGGCCCTTTCGATATCGTTGCCAGCGCCGGTGGTGATCTCATTGAATATCAGCTCTTCGGCAACCCGGCCGCCCAGAAAAATACGCAGGTTGTTTAACAGGAAGGTTTTGGAGTTGGTGTATTTATCACTGGTGGGCAATTGCTGAGTGAGGCCCAGGGCTTGTCCCCTGGGAATAATGGTAATCTTATGTACCGGGTCAGTGTCGGGCAGGAGGATGGCGACCAGGGCGTGGCCGGCTTCATGGTAGGCGGTAACATTCTTTTCTTTCTCGGTGATAATCATACTGCGCCGTTCGGAGCCCATCATTACCTTGTCCTTGGCTTCGTCCAGGAAGGCCATGGTGACCTGCTTCTTGCCCTTTCTGGCGGCGAGCAGGGCCGCCTCGTTGACCATATTTTCCAGGTCGGCCCCAGTGAAACCGGGGGTGCCACGGGCAATGACCTTAAACTCGACATCATCGGCAAGGGGTATTTTTTTGCCGTGTACCTGGAGAATCATTTCCCGGCCCCGAACATCCGGCGGCGGGACAATGACTTGGCGGTCGAAGCGTCCGGGCCGCAACAGAGCGGGATCCAGGACATCGGCGCGGTTGGTGGCCGCGACAATGATGACGCCTTCATTGGCCTCAAAACCGTCCATCTCGACCAATAGTTGATTTAAGGTCTGCTCCCGTTCATCATGGCCGCCGCCTAAGCCCGCGCCCCGCTGCCGGCCTACGGCATCAATCTCGTCAATAAAGATAATGCAGGGGGCATTTTTTTTGCCCTTGTTAAAGAGATCACGAACCCTGGAGGCGCCCACTCCCACGAACATCTCAACAAAGTCGGAACCGGAGATGGAAAAAAACGGCACCTCCGCCTCACCGGCAATGGCTTTGGCCAGGAGCGTTTTACCTGTGCCTGGCGGGCCTGCCAACAGAACTCCCGTAGGGATTCTGGCCCCCAGGTCGGTAAATTTTTTGGGATCTTTGAGAAAATCGATGATTTCGGCTAGCTCATCTTTGGCCTCTTCAATACCTGCCACATCCTTAAAAGTGATTTTTGTGGTTTCCTTGTCCAGGGTCTTGGCGCGGCTCTTGCCAAAGCTCATGGCCTTGCCGCCGCCGGCCTGCATCTGGCGCATGAAGAAAATCCATACCCCGATGAGCAGAAGCATGGGAAACCAGGAGACCAGGATGGTGATGTACCATGGGGTTGCATCGGCCTGTTTGGCCGTAATATTGACCCCCGATTTACGGAGGATCGGCATCAGCCCGGTATCCTGCGGCGCGATGACTCTGAAACTTGTGCCGCCCTGGACGGTACCGGTTATAATGTGATCCTGGATGATGACCTGATTTATCATGCCGGAATCAACGCTAGCAATAAAATCGCTGTAGCTCATTTCCTTGACTGGACTTTGCTGTTTATTGAACATATTAAACAGCAGCAGCATGGTCAGGCCGACTACCAACCACATGGACAGGTTTTTATAAAAGATATTCAACTGTTTATCTCCAATTTTCTGTAACAATTCAGCAACACTGCTGAACAGTTACGCTCTGGGGTTATCGTTACTTTTAGCCATAACGCTGAATAGTTACAATTATCGGTTATTAAAAATACTCCTGTAAAGACTTAACCACTATGTCCTTTTTCCGCAAGGTCTCAATGGCCATAGTCATAGCTTTGGCGCCTGAGACTGTTGTGGTGTACGGGATATGGTAATCCAGGGCGCTACGCCTTATCGTATAGGCATCTCCCGTAGTTCTGGTGCCCATTGAGGTGTTGATTATCCACTGAATATCTTTGTCCTGCACCCTATCCAGAATATGGGGGCGGCCCTCGGAAATTTTATTTATATGTTGGGCGGCAACGCCATTTTTATTAAGAAAACGGGCCGTGTTGCGGGTGGCAAGAATGGTAAAACCCAGTTCGTGCAGTTTCCGAGCAGTGGGTAAAATAGAGCTTTTGTCATTGTCGCGGACGCTGATAAGGACGTTGCCGGAGGATGGTATGGGCTGGCCTGCCGCAAACTGCGCCTTGGCGAAGGCAATACCCAACTCCTTGTCTATTCCCATAACTTCGCCCGTTGATTTCATTTCCGGCCCCAACAGGGTATCGACATTGTCAAAACGGTCAAAGGGGAATACGGCCTCTTTGACGGCGTAATGACTTATTTTTACTTCTTTAGTCAGGCCGAGATCGGCCAGTTTTTCTCCCAGCATAACCTTGGTCGCCAGTTTTGCCAACGGCACACCGGTGGCCTTGCTGACGAAGGGAATGGTGCGTGAGGCCCTGGGGTTAACCTCCAGGATATATACGACTTCATCTTTGACGGCATATTGGATGTTCATCAGGCCGATTACCTTAAGTTCCAGGGCCATGGCTCTGGTGGCGGTAGCTATCTCTTCCTTGATGGAGTCGGACAGGGTGTGGGCCGGCAGGACACAGGCTGAATCTCCGGAATGAATACCCGCTTCTTCAATATGCTCCATAATGGCGCCAATTATGGTTGTCTCTCCGTCCGATATGGCATCGACATCCACTTCAATCGCATCTTTCAAAAATTTGTCAATCAAAATTGGATGTTCCGATGAGACATCAATGGCCGTCTGCATATAATCGGTCAGGTCATTTTCGTTGTAAACGATTCGCATAGCCCTGCCGCCCAGGACATAAGAGGGGCGAACCATCACCGGGTACTGGATACGGGCGGCAATCTTAATGGCCTCAGCCGGGGTCATGGCCGTATCGTTGTCGGGCTGCCGCAGGGCGAGTTTTTGGAGAAACTGCTGGAAGCGTTTACGATCCTCGGCCCGGTCGATACTGGCCACCGAGGTTCCGAGAATTGTAACTCCGGCT
Organism: Deltaproteobacteria bacterium; assembly: GCA_013151175.1. Classification (GTDB taxonomy): domain Bacteria; phylum Desulfobacterota; class Desulfobulbia; order Desulfobulbales; family VMSU01; genus JAADIV01. The sequence goes on from JAADIV010000035.1 coordinate 3,062, forward strand.
TCATCGAGAGCCGCCGCCAGATTCAGGGGGGTCTGGCCGCCAAATTGGACGATGACGCCATCGGGCTTTTCCCGGTCAATGATATTCATGACATCTTCGGCGGTAAGCGGCTCAAAATAGAGTTTGTCCGAGGTATCATAATCGGTGCTGACGGTCTCCGGGTTGCTGTTTACCATGATACTCTCAATTCCAAGTTCGGCCAGGGCAAATGAGGCATGCACACAGCAATAGTCGAACTCAATGCCCTGTCCTATGCGGTTGGGGCCGCCGCCCAGGATCATCACCTTTTTCCTGGCGGATGGCCGGGCTTCATCTTCCTGCTCATAGGTGGAATAATAATAAGGCGTGAAGGCCGCAAATTCAGCGGCGCAGGTATCAACCAGTTTGTACACGGGCCGACAGCCCTGCTGTCCCCGTAATTCCCTGATATCCGCCTCGGTGGTGCCGGTGAGATAGGCTAGCTGCCGGTCGGCAAAACCATATTCCTTGGCTTGGCGGAGAAGCTGCGGCTCAAGACCGGGGAAACCGCTTTTTGCGATCTTTTGCTCCAGGCTGACAATCTGCTTCAGGTTGTCAAGGTACCAGGGGTCAATCATCGACAGTTCATGAATACGATCCAGGGATATATCCCGTTTCAGCGCCTCATATATATGGAATACGCGCTGTGAACTTGGGGTATTCAGGGCCTGCTCCAGATCAACTAGCCTAGCTCCATATCCCGGTGGCTGAATTTTTTATCAGCGCCAAAACCGGCACAGCCGATTTCCAGGGAACGCAGCCCCTTCTGGAAGGCCTCTTTAAAGGTGCGGCCAATGGCCATGGTCTCGCCCACTGATTTCATGGATGTGGTTAGATAGTCCTTAGCTTCCGGGAATTTTTCAAAGGTCCAACGGGGAATTTTGACCACACAATAATCAATGCTTGGCTCGAATGAGGCGTAGGTTTCCTTGGTGATATCGTTTCTGATCTCATCCAGGGTATAGCCCACTGCCAGTTTGGCGGCAATTTTGGCGATGGGGAAGCCGGTAGCCTTGGAGGCCAGGGCCGAACTTCTGGAAACGCGGGGATTCATCTCAATAACCATTAATTCACCATCAGCCGGATTAACGGCGAATTGGACATTGGAACCGCCTGTTTCCACGCCAATCTCCCGGATAATGGCCAGGGAGGCATCCCGCATAACCTGGTATTCACGGTCAGTTAAGGTTTGGGCCGGGGCAATGGTGATGGAATCACCGGTATGCACACCCATGGCGTCAAAGTTTTCGATGGAGCAGATGATTACCACATTGTCATTCTTGTCGCGCATAACCTCAAGTTCATATTCCTTCCAACCTAGCAAACTGCGTTCTAGCATGACCTCGGAGTTAAGGGAGAGATCCAGGCCTGTCTTACATAGCTCATTAAGCTCCCTGCTGTTATACGCTACGCCGCCGCCGGTGCCGCCCAGAGTGAAACTGGGGCGGACGATGATGGGGAAACCGATTCTGGTCACCGCCGCCGAAACCTGATCCATCTCGTGGATGATGGCGCTTTCCGGAACCTTGAGCCCTATGTTATACATGGCCTGCCGGAAAGATTCGCGGCCTTCGGCCTTTTTGATGATATCGACATCAGCGGCCAGCATCTCAACGCCGAATTTTTCCAGGATGCCCATTTCCGCCACCTGGAGGGCGACATTTAGGCCGGTCTGCCCACCCAGGGTGGGCAGCAGGGCGTCCGGTCTCTCTCTGGCAATTACCTTGGCCAGAATATCCGGGGTTATCGGTTCAATATAGGTTTTGTCGGCGATTTCCGGATCGGTCATAATGGTAGCCGGATTGGAATTAATCAGCACCACCTCGTATCCTTCTTCCTTCAGGGCCTTTACCGCCTGGGTGCCTGAATAGTCAAATTCACAGGCCTGACTTATAATGATTGGGCCTGAACCAATAATGAGGATCTTTTTTATGTCTTCGCGTTTTGGCATGAGTTGATTTATTTGCAGGGTTTTTGTTTTTTATCGGCCATATTTGATGCTCCCGTAAAAAGTCGAGCATCACTCAAAGATGGCTAAGTCAAAAAGTTCGATATACAAGGTCTGGCCAGACGCCGCAACGCAGTAGATCGGACTTTTTACGACGCCATCATATTTAATTTTTTGCCATCATCTCAATAAAGCGGTCAAAGAGATAGAGTGAATCGTGGGGGCCGGGTGCGTTTTCCGGGTGGTACTGCACGGAGAAGGCCGGATATTTTTTGTGCCGCATACCTTCCACGCTGTCATCATTGAGATTAATGTGGGTCAATTCCACCTCGTCCGGATTTAGGCTCTTGAAATCAACGCAGAATCCATGATTTTGGGCGGTGATCTCCACCTTGCCGGTGGTCAGATCCTTAACCGGCTGGTTGGAACCGCGATGACCGAATTTTAGTTTGTAGGTGCTGCCGCCATAGGCTAGGCCCAGAATCTGATGCCCCAAACAAATACCAAAAATTGGTTTTTTGCCGAGTAACCGGCGGACGGTCTCAACAACACCAGGTATCCCTGCCGGATCTCCGGGGCCGTTGGTAAGAAATATACCGTCCGGCCGCATGGCCATAATATCTGCGGCGCTAGTTTGGGCCGGGACTACTTGTACCTGACAGTCACGGGAGTCAAGCAGGCGCAACTGGTTGTATTTCAGCCCGAAGTCCAGGGCAATCACCTTGTGCTTCCCGGCAGTGGAACCGTTGAAACCGGTGCCGCTAACCGGCCCGTGTTCAGACCAGCCATAGGGTGCTTCACAGGTTACAGCGCTTACCATATCGCGGCCAACTAGCCCCGGCCAGGCTCTTGCTTTTTTTATCAGTGATTCCGGGTCAAGATCCTGAGTGGAGACTATGCCGCGCAGCGCTCCAACCTCTCTGGTATGTTTGGTTATTGCCCTGGTGTCAAGCCCTTCAACGCCCAGAATATTCCTGGAAGCCAAAAAATCAGCCAGGTTGCCGGTTGCCCGGAAATTACTGTGTATCTTGCTGTATTCCTTTATTAAGAAGGCGGCAGGATGGACAGCGTTCGACTCCATATCCTCATTATTTACCCCGTAATTACCTATAAGCGGGCAGGTCATGGTAACAATCTGTCCCTTATATGACGGATCGGTGAGGATCTCCTGATAACCGGTCATGCCGGTGTTAAAGACGATTTCGCCCGTTGCCTCACCTGCGCCGGTAAAGGATCGTCCCGCAAAAATTCTGCCATCTTCAAGAGCAACAAGCGCTTTCATCTATTGTAAAGACCTCGTAAGAATTTAATACAACTTTCCTGGTTAGTTAATTATATTCCTGACCCCTGACAGCTCGCAGGATTAGCTTAACCTGCCTGTCAGCCGCGCCTTGTTGTGACAGCGCTAGAGCCTTTGCCGCCTGGCCCGCCCGTCTATATTCATCCCGGTGGGCGGCAAAATAAACAATTTTATCAAGCAATTCCTGCCCTGAATTAATTTTGAACCCGGCTTTTTTTTTGGCAAACAGGCGGGCAGCATCAGCAAAATCTTTCATATACGGCCCGTAAAATGGCGGTACGCCCCAAATGGCCGGCTCCATAATATTGTGGCCGCCGCGGTCACTCAGGCTGCCGCCGCAAAAGGCAAAGTCGGCTATGGAGTATAAGGCGGCAAGCGTTCCCATATAATCCACCAGAACTATATGGGCGGATCTCTCACCAATTTTTAGTTCACTTAACTTTTGAAATTGAATATTTTTTTCTCTAAAAAATGCCTCAATAACCGGCAGGCGCTTAAGATGCCTGGGCGCGATAATGGTCAGGACATCATGGAATTTTTGGGTCAGCGCCTGGTGTACCTGGATCAGAGTTTCTTCTTCGCCGCTATGGGTGCTGCCTGCAACCAGAACCGTTTGCCCCTGCCCGATGTTAAGGTCGGGGAGAAGGGGCTTATGTTTGCTGTCCGTTGATTTCCTTGAGCGGATGTCGTTATCGTATTTGGCATTGCCGGAGACTGTAATATTGCGGCGGGCAAATCCCAGGGCAATAAATTTTTCCATATCGGCAGTGCTGATTGTCGCAGCCGCTGATATGGAGCCGAGAATCTGCTTCATAAAACCGCCGATAAGCTGGTAATGGCGGAAGGAACGATCTGACATCCTGCCATTTAAAAGCAGGGTTTTAATACCCCGCTTCTGGGCTATTCTTAACATATTAGGCCAAAGCTCTGTTTCCATACATATATATATGGATGGCTGGATTACCCGTATAAATTTCCTGATAACCCAGGGCAGATCGACAGGGGCGTATATACAGGAAACTTTATCGCCAAATTGCTGTCTGGCGACTATTTGGCCTTGCTCCGTAACCGTTGATACGACCAGGTCGGCTTGCAGGCCGGTTCTGTCTAACGCCAAAATCAGGGCCTTGGCAGCCTGCACCTCTCCAACCGATGCGGCATGCAGCCAGATGCGGGTCGAGTGCCGCCATTTAAACCGGGCGGACTCGATAAGGCCAAACCGCTGCCCCAGATTAGCATGTCTTCTGGTAACAAGGCAATGCAGAATGAAAAAAGGCATACCAATAAGAAGCAAAAGCCCACCAACAAAGCTATATAAGAGATAAAACAATGGGCCAGCCCGCTATTAGATTATGTCTGCACATGCTCCACCAAAAAACCGAGTAATTAAACCTGGAAAGAGGCATTTAGTCAACCTGAATTTACCCAAATCGGCAAACAAAACAAGTAGGGGCGGGTTTCAGGTGTTAGGTGTCAGGTGTCAGGTGTCAGGTGTCAGGTGTCAGGTGTCAGGTGTCAGGTGCCAGGGGCCGACGTAGGGGCGGGTTTGAAACCCGCCCTCCCGCACG
>JAADIV010000049.1 GCA_013151175.1 Deltaproteobacteria bacterium
TACAGTCTGGGGGTCAGCTTTACCCTTAATTCGCTCCTCCTCCTCTTCACCTTCATCATTGGCCACTCCCTGAACGAGGCCATTCAGAGCTTTATCGGCCTGGGGCGCCTGGGTAACCATTATAATCTCATGTTTGTTAAGACGATCAGCATCCTGATCCCTAATTTTGATATGTTTAATTTCCGCCTCGCCATCATCCACGGCCATTCCCTGGCTTGGCCGCAGGTGGCGCTGAGCAGCGCCTATTGGCTTTTTTATCTATGCGCTATCCTGACCTTGAGCGCGGTGGTGCTAAATCGGCGGGATCTGTAATTATGACCAGGCACTCCCTACGACTGCCAATGGCCTTGATTATTTGCAGCTACCTGGCGGCGGTAGCTAGCGGCCTGTTGCTTAACCGCCTCTATCCTCCTAAGATTACTGAGGATATTAAGATGCTGCCCAATTCGCATATTATGAAGCTTATGTCCCTGGGCAATAGCGGCTTCGTTGCCGATATGCTCTTCGCCGAGGTTAATATTCATTCCGGCAGTCTGATGTGGAAGCCCCTGCGGATAAAATTTAACAGCGCCTGGGCCTTTAAGGCCATGGACGTTATCACCGATCTTGATCCCAAATATCTGACCGCCTATTTATTTACCGGCATGGGCTGTATTCACGCTTTTAGTGACGCCAAACTGGCCCGCCCCATTCTGGAAAAGGGGATGGTGAACCTGCCCGATAATTGGGAAATCCCCTATTGGATCGGTTATGATTATTTTAATTATCTGCGTGACGATAAGACAGCGGCCCACTTCTTTATGATTGCCGCCAAACGTCCGGGAGCCCCCCAAAATTTTTTGGCTATGCTGCTGACAACCTCTCGACATGGCGGCGAGTACGGCAAGGCCATCTGGGCTATGGAGAGAATGCTTAAAAGTACCAAGAATAAGGCCCTGCAGATAATTTACGCCAAAAAACTGGCCGACCTTAAAAATCTCTATATCATGCAGCGGGCCGCGAAAAAATATAAGGCGGTCAATAACCGCTTCCCCGCAAAATTATCCGATCTTGTCGGGGCCGGGTTCCTGAAAAAAATACCAGAAGCCCCCGGCGAGCTAGTTTATTTTTGGGATAAAAGCAAAGAAATGGTTACTCAAAAAATTAACCCACCACGGCAATAATTATGGCTTGCGAAGAATTTTTCAGGCTCCAGGATACCCCCTTTCGTCTGGCGCCTGATCCAGATTATTATTTCCCCAGTGATGTGCATAAGGAGGCGTTGCAGACCCTCCTTTACAGTATCAATGCCGGCGAGGGTTTTGTCCAGATCAGCGGTGAGCCTGGAACCGGCAAGACCATGCTGATCAGAACCCTGCTGCGCCAGTTGCAGAACCCGGTCAATATTGCCCTGATTCAAAACCCCAGCCTCTCTCCTGATGAATTATTGAAGGTCATTCTTGATGATCTCGGTCATATTGACCTGCTGAGAGGCGAGCAGCTTCCCAAGGAAAAGATGTTGAGGTTGTTTCAGGATATCCTCTTCACCCAGGCCAAGGCCGGGCGGCGCACCATTGTCATTGTGGACGAGGCTCAGCAGCTGCCGGTAGATACCCTTGAAGAACTTCGCCTGCTTTCCAACCTCGAAACCGAAAAAGAGAAACTGCTCCAGATCATTCTGGTAGGGCAGATTGAACTGGAAGAAAAACTTGATCTGCCGGAGCTGAAACAACTGGCCCAACGCATCACTATTCGTTACCGGCTTATGCCCCTTTCCCGGGCCAACACCTTTGCCTATATCAGGCATCGTCTTGAGGTGGCGGGCAGCAAGCGGCAATTCTTCCCGGCCAAGGTTCTGGAAAAAATATACCAAATCAGCGGTGGGGTACCGCGCAAGATAAATATGATCTGCGAAAGGGCCATGATGGCGGCCTTTGTCCAGGGCGAGGAAGTGGTAACCAAACAACACCTGAGTAAGGCCGTGGCCAGTATTCGGGGTAACGCGCCCAAAAGACCACTGCAAAGACGGATGACTATGCCCGCCAATCACCCGGCGCGGCTGAGCACCACAGGAAAAATAATTATTTCCTTCCTCACTGTGCTTCTTCTGCTGGCTCTGGCAGCCACCTATTATCCACCGGGCCGAGATATGGCGGGCCGCTTATTTTTACAGGTCACCAGGCAGGATCATCCCCAACCATCCGCAGCCCCAGCCAGCGCTGCGGTGAAGCTGGAAAAGCCGGCCGTTAAGCCCCTCACCAAAAGCAGGCCCGCAAATACCGTACCCGTAAGTGTGGTACCGGCTAGCGCCGCAGCCGTAAAAATCACGGTCGTAAAGCCAAAACCAGCTCCTATCCCGTTGACCTCCTATTTTCTGGCCTCGCCGGGTATGCCGTTATTGGGGCTGAATCTGCGCACCGGTGTCCTGCTGCTTTACCTACCGGGCCATAAGCCCAGCTCCATATCCTTTGCCCAGGGGGCGGAATGGCCTCTAAATTCCGGTATATTTATTCTGCACCATGAATCAGTAGTCAAAAGCTCACTCTTCAGCCCGGACACCTTTTATATGGGTGATAATCGTGAATTGGCGGAATCCCTCTGGCAGCGGCTGACAATGCCAGGCGATATTACCACCCTGCCGCTCATTGCCTATGAGCCATCCGCCCTTAAAACCGCCCCGGACGCGGCTGATTTTAAGGGCATAAGCAGCCTGATTGCCAAATGGTCCACAGCCTGGCGGCAGAAAGACCTTAGCGCTTTTTTGCGGTGCTATACCCGTAATTTCACCTCATTTACTTTACAGCGAGCCCCAATTAGTTATAACATGGCAGATGAACATAATCGCCGGGCTCTGATTTTCAGGAAAAGCGGCAGTATCAGGTTGCGGCTGACCCCTCCCACGCTTGTTATTGATCCCTTACACCCGAATATGGCGGTGAGTATATTCGGGCAAAGTTACAAGGCCTCTGATTATTCCGATTATGGAATCAAGGTGCTGTATCTGCGGCGGCGCGATAAGGGCCGGCGTCACGGCGACTCAGATAACAAGCCACCAAAATGGCAAATAATGGCCAAATTCTGGCTTCCGGCCCCATAATTAATATTTTACGAGAATACCCATATGCCTCTTAAGCTTAACCATGATAATCAGCCTAATTGCCGATCGGCCCAAGGATTTTCTCTCCTGGAGCTGATGTTGGTTATAACCGTGATCGGACTGCTGTTTACGGTTATCCTGCCCCGGATGCGATCCGGAGCCAATAATGCCAAACTGAATCTGGCCCGGCAGCAAGCCACCGAGATTGGTATTGCCGTAATGAGATGGGTCAATAACGAAAATTCCCGTTATCGACCAAATACTAGCAGTAGCGATCTAGGCCGTTTTCTCATGGCTCCCAGTCGGCCGTTGGTTGGCCATTATACCGGCAGTCCCCTCTTCAAAGGGGTGGCACGGGTTATGGCTCCGGCCCAGGCACCCCGCAATCCCTTTAACCGCAAGTCATATTTCGCAGCCGAAAATGATGACCCGGCCCATATTCCCAGCCGCCAACCGGGCTTGTTATATCTTGCTAGCACCCTGTATTCCCCCCCCATTATCGGCGGCCATAAAAATACCTATCGTTATTACTGTTTTTTAATCAGCCGGGGCCAGCAGCAGTGGTTTGCCAATATGAACAACCGCACTGTAACCGGAGTAAGGAACGGTGTATATATCGGCCAGGAGAGAGTATCTCAATAAAAGAGTTGACAAGTTACTTTTATTATATTTAAGATAAACCGATGGTGCTGTGTTTCTGTGCCATGTCCACTTAACATACTGTTTTTCAGGGTAAATAACGATGGAGGGAATTGTGAAAGATGACGAGGCGGCTGTAGCTGCGTTGCAAAAGGTTTTTCAGGATAATCTTGCCCTCACTAAAAGATCGAAATGGCTGTCGATTATAGGCAGTGTCGCGGCCGGGGTGGTGGTGGTTGTCTTTAGCCTGATAATCTTTCACCAGATTCGCAGCTTTAGCGTTGCCGATCTCCAGAGTCAGTTGACGCATCGCGGCCGTCCGCTTTTAAAGAGCGAATTTTCCACCTTGGGCGACCAGATGACGCGGCGGGTGTATCCGCTGTTTAAATATGAGCTGTCGGCCCGCCTAAAGCTTGAGGCCCCCAGGTTCCGTCCGGCAGGTGGTGAGCAGCCAGGTGGGGTTGTTGAGCAAAGATATTGAGGCCGGTTTGCGGCAAAAACTGGCCGAGGCTCTGCACCAGGCGGTTGTTACCTCATTAACCAAATCAGGCAAGGGGGCGGTCAGTCTCTCTGCCGCCCAGCGGCAGGCCCTTGACTCCATGGCCCAGGATACGGCAGCCATGCTGGAAACTGAGATTAAACCGCTTCTCGTGGCTAACGCCAGGGCCGGTGTTGCCAAGCTCTCCTGGATGCGGGGCTCGTTCGCCAAATTACAAAAAACTAAGCTAGCGTTGCAGTTGCGGCCCGTTGACGCCAATGACGCCACCTTAAAATTGGTTAAGTCACTGGTGCAGTTGGTCTTAAATAAACTAAATGATCCCAAAAGCCGCAATATTTTGAATATCGATATGCTGGGTAATGTCCGGGATCTGTTCTAAACTAATGGTATTTTTTGTTTTTTATGGCGGCAGTTCGGCTTAAGGCGCTAAACGGGAGGGAGATAAAAATGGCTGACGGAATTACGGCTCTATCTGAGGCTGTTCAGACGGAGAATGAGAGACTGCAAGGCGAGGTGCGGAAAAAGGGCATTGGCGTTGTCGTTCTGGTGCTCTTTGTCATCGCCTATATGTTTTTTATTGATTTTCATGTCTCCAAATTGGTGCGGCCGGCCAGTGTTGCCGACCGGATTATAAACTATGTGAAAGATCACGATGCCGAGGTGCGGAGCAAGATTTTGCTTGCTAGCGAAGACGCCATTCCCGGCCTGCTCAACTCCGGAGTCGGCGAGGTCTATGCTATGCTGCCCAAGGTCAGAGCCTCACTGAGCCGGGAGGTGCAAAAAAAGGCCCTGGAAATCCCGCCGCAGTTCAAGCAGGCGGTGGCAGCGATGCTTAACAACTCGCTGCGGCCGCAGAAAGAAGCCTTGGTGAACGCTTTCCTGCACAACGCCGGCTCCGCCGAGCGTCTGGCCCGGCGCCGGGAGTTCATTCGCCGGTTTAAAACCCGGCTCTCGGCCCTGCTCCAGAATCAGAGCAGTTACAACACCGCCGGTATTCGCCGGAAGTTGGATCATCTAATCAATACCCCGGCAGCAAAGTTAAGCGCTGATGAATTACTGGTGAAGAAGATTATTATTAATTTTCTCTATATGCGTGATTACAACGCCAAACGCCCGACTATGTAATTAGAGATCATAACCGCCCTGTTGAGACGGATAATAAGAGTTTGTTTTTTAATGAAGTTGCTGATTGACAGCCGATGTCCTTTTATTAATGTTGACGAAAATTGGAGGAGAAAGAAAATGAAGAAGATCATGAATGAGAGTGGTTTTACCTTGATTGAGTTGTTGCTCGTGGTTGTGGTCATGGGCCTGATGCTTGCCGTAATTGTGCCTCGTGGCCAGCGGGCGACTACCGATGTCAAGTACAGTATTGTCAGACAAAATGCCTCAGAACTCGCCTCTTTCGCCAACGGTTGGGTTGAACAGGAGATGTTGGCTCAGGACGACACCCAGATTTCCCGGTCAACCTCCACTAGGGGTGATTACCTGACATCGCTGACTTCATCTTCCCAAAACGGTGACACAAAAGGCACACCTGGTTTGGTCTATATTGCAGATGGGAGTGGTGGCGGTTCTGGGCGGTCAAACTGGAACAATCGCGCGGGCGTCGCTATACCCGTTGGAGTTCCTGGAAGAAAGATTAATAATACTGACGCTATTAATCCAGAGACTACT
>JAADIV010000076.1 GCA_013151175.1 Deltaproteobacteria bacterium
CCATTACAAACCCCAAAGGCCTGAACACCGCGGCCATGGAGGCCCTAAACGCCATTGGTGATCATCTGCGCAGCAAGCTGGACAGCTTGAAACTGGCTCAGACTTCTCTGGCGGAGATAAATCGGATATTGCATGCCGATCTTGCCGTGGTTTATCTGCGGGGGGTGGATGATGTTCTACGGCCCCTTGCCATTCAGAGCAATAGTGAAATCTTTTCAAAAATAACCTTGTCGCACCACCGGTTGGGCCAGTGTCTGTGCGGCCTGGCCGCCGCCGGTGAGATTGCCTGCTCGGATAATATTCACCAGGATTACCGTTGTACTAATAATGAATGTAAGGAGGCTGGTATTCTCTCCTTTGCCGCTCTACCCCTGCGCTATGGTGAAGATATTATCGGGGTTTTGAGTCTGGCCTTTACTCGGGAGCAGGATTTGGCCGCCAGCCGTGTGCTTATGGAAACCATGGCCGATTTGTTGGCCATGGGGCTTCATAACACACTTCTTTTTGAGAAGATAGAACGCTATGCTGCGGAGCAGGAGGAGCATATCTTCATGCTGGCCATGAATGCTGAGATTAACGGTATTCTGACCACCAGCGCCGCTGATCTGCCTGCCGCGCTGCGTCTCTGCTGTGATTTACTGGTCAAAACCATGCGGGCCGCCTCTGCCAGGGTCTGGATGCTGGACAGTGCTGGTGAAAGTCTGGAGCTTAAAGCCAGTGCCGGGATGCACACGCATCTTGACGGTTATCACAGCCCTAAAAAAAAGATAGGCGATGATAAAATCAGCCAGATATTTCAGACTCAGCGCTCCTATGTCAATAACGATATAAGCGGTTCGCCTCTGATTGATGATCGGGAATGGGGGCGGCGGGAGGGGATAAAGGCCTTTACCGGTATGCCGCTTTTTGTGGGTGATAATGTGGCTGGAGTCTTAGGGGTTTTTTCAAAGAATACCTTTTCTGAACTTAATGTCAAAGGACTCAGGACGGCCGCGGACAGCATATCTTTGTGGATTGAACAAAAAACGATGGAGCAGAGATTGTGGAAGCAGACCAAACTTTTTGAGGCGATTTTTAATGCGGTGCCCGACGCTTTTATCTTTGCTGATTCGGAGCGCAAAATTCAGCTCTGTAATCAGGGATTCGTCAGTATGTTTGGTTATTCTGATTCTGAGGTAGTTGGCCTGAAAACCAAAATATTATACGCGGACGAGGCCGATTTTGAGCGTCAGGGCTGTATTCGTTTTAATCCGGAGGCCAAAGGGTGGCTAAATCCCTATGAAATAAACTTTAAGCGTCGGGACGGAACGGTATTTCCCTCCGAGACTATTGGCACGGTGGTCAGGACAAAGGACGAAAAGGGAATTATTGGTTATTTGAGCCTAATTCGGGATGTAACTCGGCGTAAAGAAGCCGAGAAACACCAGCGTCACATGCAGAAGATGGAGGCCCTTGGCACCCTCTCCGGCGGTATTGCCCATGATTTTAACAATCTTTTAAATGTGATCAGCGGCTTTACCAATTTAACCTTGTTGGATTTACAAGAGGGTAGTCTACAATATAGAAATCTGCGGGAGGTAAAAAATGCCTCTAAGCGGGCCGCAGGTCTGGTTAAACAGATTCTATCCTTCAGCCGTGGATTGGAGGAAGAACTGCGGCCCATGGCTATTCCGCATCTTATTAAGGAAGTCGTAAATTTATTGTTCAGCACCTTGCCTGCCACCATTCAAGTTAAACAGTATATTGAGCCATGCGGTATGGTGCTTGCCGATACCGGTCAGATACATCAGGTGTTGATGAATCTGTGTACCAATGCCTTTCACGCCATGCGGCAGACGGGAGGAGTGCTCGAAATCGGTCTGCGGCAGGAGGAGATCAGCACGGTTGGTTTGAACGGGCTGCCATCGGGTAATTATGCGCTGGTCACCGTTAGTGATACCGGTTGCGGTATGTCTGACGTGGTAAAGGAGAGAATATTTGAGCCATATTTTACCACGAAGGAGCAGGAGGAGGGCACCGGGCTGGGATTGGCAACGGTACATGGTATTATTAAGGCCCATGGCGGTATGATTACGGTGGAGAGTGAGCTGAACAAGGGCAGTGTGTTCAGTATCCATCTCCCCATAATTGATCAGCGGGCGGCGGACGGGAGCAATGAGATGGATGGTGCCCTTTCACTGCCTGAGATAAATGCCAGGGTACTTTTGGTCGATGATGTACGCTTTAACGTCGATTTGGGCAGCCAGCTCTTAGAAAGAACGGGATGCACGGTACGTGGCATGACGGACAGCACGGCGGCTCTGGCTCTTTTTCGCGAAGCCCCGGACAGCTTTGATTTGGTTCTTACTGATCAGACTATGCCGGTGATGACCGGTTTTGAGATGGCGCGGAAGATGTTGAAGATAAGATCTGATCTGCCAATAATTATGGTCAGCGGCCATAGCGAATTGGTGGATGAGCAGGCGGCTTTGGGGCTGGGTATCAGAGCCTTTATTTACAAGCCGCTGTCTCTTGACGCATTGTTTGAAGCCGTGACGAAGGCCCTGGGGGCCAAGGGACGGCGCTCTGGCACAGAAACTAAAGGAGAAATTATGACTGAAAATAATCTTGATGTGGATATAGAGGGGGCGGCGAGGGCGCATCTGAAGAAAAAATATAAATTGCCTGATGATAAAATTACTCCCATGCTGGCTGAGGTGCGGAAGGAATTACCGAAATTTATAGCTCAAGCCTTAGATGACAATAATCATCACAATTGGCCGCGGTTGGCTGCAAGCGCTCATGCCGTCAGGGGCCAGTTACTCACCCTGGGCTTTGATGAGCTGGGGGAGATGGCCCGTGTTATTGAGTTAGGTGCCAAGGCTGGTGAGGATATTGATTACAGCGAACAATTGCGGCACTTGAATTCGCGGCTTGGTAACTGGAAGGCAGAAGGAATTTTGTGAAGTATGAAGGATCTTGAAAATAATGAAAAACGATAAATTTGCCCCGGAATTAGAAATTTGTGATTCAAAATCAAGCTTCAATTTTGAGCATGTCCTGCTGGTTGATGATTCTCCCGCGATTATAAACATATTAAAAAGGTTTATGACCAGTATTGGTTATAACAGATATGTTGTGGCGGTTGATGGTCTGGAGGCGGTGGAACTTCTACGCCAGCAGGATTTTGACCTGGTCATAACCGATATTGAGATGCCGGGTATGGACGGTCTGGGGCTCCTTCAGCACCTGCGTGAGCATTACCCCGATACGACGAGCATTGCCATTACCGGTTACAACAAAAAATATTGCTTTATTGATGTAATCAAAGCTGGGGCCACGGATTTTATAACCAAGCCCTTTCTAATAGAGGAGCTTGAAGCCAAATTGGGTCGTATCTGCCGGGAACGCACTGCTATGCGCGCCTGTCAATATGAGGTGAAGACCAATAAAATTATCAACGATTTACTTCATATCTTTCTTGCTGATATGAAAATTGACAAGATTTTTACCGAGTTTATGCGTCATTTGAGCTCATTAAGCTGGTTGGGGTTGGAAGAGAAGGGAGCGATCTTCTGGGCTAATAATGATCAATCTCTACAACTGATGGCAGGGCATAATTTAAATAAATCCCTGCTCACCACCTGTGCCAATGTGCCTTTCGGCACTTGTTTCTGCGGCCAGGCGGCTCAAAGCGGGGAACTGGTTTTTGCCGGTCAGCTTGACGCGCGGCATGAAAACACCTATGAGGGGATAGATGACCACGGTCATTATTGTGTTCCCATGAAGACGGCGGCCGGAAGACTTCTCGGCGTCTTTACTCTGTATCTCAAGGATGGCACACGCCGTTTGCGGCATGTGGAGAAGACCTTGTTGACGGTGGCTAAAACGGCGGCGGTGGTTATCCAATGCCATATGGCGAGAAAGAAAATTTTAATCAACGAACAGAAGTTTGAGCTGGTGCTGGAATCTTCCCCTGACGGTATAATGTTTGTCGATGAGGATGGCAGGATATTGCTTGCCAACCGACAGATAGAGAGGCTGTTCGGCTATCAGCGGCGGGAGCTTTTGAACCAGAATGTGGAAATGCTTATCCCTAAGCGTTTTGTTGCCCGGC